>CAXTRL010000516.1:0-2000 GCA_964246575.1 uncultured Armatimonadales bacterium | reverse complement strand
TTCGCGCCCATCTTGACGGACGCGACAACGCGCGGCAGGCGGCTGACTTCCGCCCAGCCTTCGCTCAGCTCATCCCGGTCCAGCCGGGCCGTTTTCTCCATGCCGGTATCGGCGGCTTCCTGCATAACGATTTCTACCCTTCCGCGTGTTCTGAGGCGTCTTGTATTAAGACGTTTTGTTCTGAGGCGTCCTCAGCTTCATCTTCGGCTTCGGCAGGGGCGCTTTGTTCAAGCCGCTCGAAGCGCAGCGCCGTTCCGCCAATCAGTAATTCATCCCCGTCGCTAAGTTGAACCGGCGCATGGATTTGGAGCCGCTCGCCGTTTAGCAGTGTGCCGTTCGTGCTGCCGATGTCGGTCAAAATATAGTCCCCGCCCTCGGCGGAAATCTGAGCATGGCTGCCGGAAACATACAAATCGCCGAACAGCACCACTGTGTTTTCCGGCCTGCGCCCGAACGTCGTCATGCCCGGCCCCAGCAGAAATGTCCGCGCGTCGCCTTCCCCAATTCCCACCACCTGCGCTCCCGTTGCGGCCATTTCTTTTGCCGGCGCGTCACCCGGCGGCACATCGCTAGGAGCCGCACCGGACGGCAGATGCAGGGTCATTGAAACGCTGCCGAAGCGCAGCCGGTCCCCATCCGCCAGGCTGCGCGGCGCGTTCGCCACTAAAGCCGCTTCGTTGACGTGAGTACCGTTCGTGCTGCCTAAATCTTCAACAATGAGACTGCCGCTCTCGTTTAGATCCAAACGCGCATGGAGCCGGGACACGGTTTTATCAGCGACCAGCACATCCCCGCTGTCCCGCCCGACCGTGTTGCTGCCGACGCGCAGCGGGTAAGCCGCCCCGTCCCGGCCTTCCAGCCAGGGCCGCGTCACGTCCGGCTCGGCGTCAAACCCCTTGCCCGAACCCAGTCCGGCCAGCGCAAAGCCGCAGTCCGGGCAGTAGGTATCCGCAAGCGTCGCGCTGGCCTGCAAAACCGGGCAACTGGCTTCCGCGCCCATCGGGCAGCGTCCGCCCGATGCGCCGGACCCGGCAAGCGCAGACGGCGCATCGAATGTCCCGCCCCAAACCGATTGATCGTATTCCGCCCGGCGCGTGGGAGTGGACAGGACTTCATACGCTTCTTTGAGGTCGGCAAAGACCGCTTCGTCGTCTAAATGCGCCTGCACCAGCCGCCGGTAAGCCTGACGAATTTCTTCCAAGCTAGCCCCGACCGGCACTTCTAAAATTGCGTAATAGTTTTTCAAGAATTCTTTTTAGTTGCTTGCAAAAATCCACGGATTGAAATCCGTGGCTGAGGAGCGCAAAGCGCTGGCTGTCCTGCGGACAGGGAACGGTTACGGCGTCACCCGGCGATGCTTGCATCCTGGAAAGCGCCTTCGTTATCAACTTCTACCAGAATACTATGTCCCCAGAACAAATCACCGTCATCATAGAAGAGTGTTGCACTGCCATCACCATCAATCGTTAGCTCTTTCATAGTCATCCGACCGGCAAAAGCCTCATCATTGATCGGCTCGCCATCGCTCCACTCTTCATTATGCAATTCAAGCAGTGCTTTTGCTGCTTCCAGCCGCGGAAAAGGTTCCAACTGTTGAAGCAAACGAAAGGTCTGCCGCGCCTGCCTCAACACGGTCTCCAAGTCGATGTCGTCAGGAGACACCGAGACAGGTACGGAAAGGCCAGCAGAGAACTCGCAATGGCACTCCCACCATTCTACTTGCTCATTCCAAACAAGCTGCCCAAAAACTTCATCGTTGAAGGTTCGCACCAGTCCTATCCTTCTTTTGTCCGCAGGACAACCAGCCGAAGGCTCTTCAGCCACGGAATTTATTCCGTGGTCAGCGCGTCTTCCCCTGGTCCAGCGTATAAATCGTTCCCATCAGCGTCTTCTCGACCGAACCGCCGCCTTGAATGTCCTGCATGGCCTGCGTGATCTGCTGGGCTTGGGCCAGCTTGCCCTGGTCCAGCATCAATGTTTTCGTGCGGTTCAAGTCCTGC
>CAXTRL010000515.1:0-2017 GCA_964246575.1 uncultured Armatimonadales bacterium | reverse complement strand
CGTCGCGCACCTGCTTGCCTTTATACCCGAAAATCGTGTACGGCGTCTCGGTCATCACGCAGCGCATCAGGTACGCCAGAAATCCATGAAGCTGGGTGGCCGAATGCTGCGGCCCGGTCAGCGTCCCGCCCCGGAAGCAGGCCGTCTTCATGCCGAAGTAGCGCCCATACTCCTGCACCAGCACGTCGGCGGCGACTTTGGACGCCCCAAATAGGCTGTGAATGCACTGGTCAATGGACATGTCTTCCCGAATGCCGTTTAAGTAGGTGTGGTCCGGCGCGATCTCGTAGCGCATTTCCTGCTCCACTAAGGGCAGCCGATTAGGCGTGTCCCCATACACTTTATTGGTGGACGTAAAAATAAACACGGCGTCGGGGCAGTGCAGATGGGCCGCTTCCAGCATGTTCAGCGTTCCGGCGGCATTGATGTCAAAGTCCGTAAACGGCTCCCGCGCCGCCCAGTCATGCGACGGCTGCGCCGCCGTGTGGATGATCAGCGATACGTCCCTGCCGTACCGGGCCACGAGCGCCAGTACGGCCTCCCGGTCCCGAATGTCTAGGGCATTGTGCACGTAGCGCTTGCCAAGCGTCATTTTTAAGTTTTTGACATTCCAAGCCGTAGAAGCTTCCTCGCCAAAAAACACGCGCCGCATGTCGTTGTCTACCCCGACCACATCCATCCCGGCTTGTCCGAAATACAGCGCCGCTTCCGACCCAATCAGCCCCGCCGACCCCGTGATAATCGCAACACTCATTTTGTTTCTTTCTGCTCCCGTTCCTGCGCCCGCAGCCACTCAATCGTCAGCCGCGTTCCCTCATGCTGAGTATATGGCACCGGGCCGCAAAGCTCGCGCAGCGGCTCCATGTCCTGCGGGCTGTTCGTCAGGAGATTGTTCAACCGATACGAAGTCAGCGGCGGACTCTTCCAGCCTAAAGTTTTTAATCCGTCTCCGGCTTTTGCCGCCACTTGAAGCAAGCCAAGCGGAACTTCTTTGATAGGCGGCACGCCCCATTCCCGCTGAATCATGTTCGCCCAGTCGCTGACCGGCACCGGCTCATAATCGGCCAAGTATAATATTCGCTTATGCAGCCGCTCAGCAGGGCAGGCCGCCAGGGCCGCAAGCTGAAACACGGCATTGCCGACATAGCCGAACGATTTGGCGACATGAATGTTTTTCGCCTGGACATACCGGCCCCGGCGCACCCGCAGGAAAAAGTCCCGGTACGGCTCGTTGAACCACGGCCCCCAAATGGAAGTCGGGCGCAGCAGCGCCCAGGTGAAGCTGTCGCCGGCCATTGTTCGCACAATCTGCTCGCCGATGACCTTGCTTTCCCCGTAAGGGTTCGGCGGGCAGTAATCTTCGTCGGTTTTGGGCTGGTAGCCGGGCGTGCAGACAAGCTGGGACGACGCAAACAAAACGCGCCGCACACCAGCCGCTTTCGCGGCAAGCACGGTATTTTCCACGCCAAGGGTGTTAGCATCGTACTCGGCGACGGTGCGGCCATTCAAGTCCGCACGGGCGGCCAGATGAATCAAGCACTCCGGCTGAAAGCTGCCTACAGCCTCGGCATACGCTTTCTTTTCCCGGATGTCGCAGAGCGTCCAAAACGGCTGCTGCGCCGGATTTTCCGGCGGCTTGCTGTCTAAATTGAGAACTTCAACACCCGCATCAATCCAATGCTGCATGACATTAGTTCCAATAAACCCTGAGCCGCCTGTCACAAGTATTCGCTTCATATCTTGTTCGTTCCCTGCGCTTTTGCGTACACGTTCAGCGTTTGCCGGGCGGTCTTCTCCCACGAAAACCGGGCTGCGTTGGCATGACCGCGCGTTACCAAATTTTCCCGAAGCGCGGCATCCGAAAGGCAAGCTCTTAAAGCGTCGCGCATCTCCTCAGTTGACTGCGGATCAAACAAAACCGCTCCGTCACCCGCGACTTCCGGCAGTGACGCTGCCGTGGAGCAGACGACGGGAACGCCTGCCTGCTGCGCGTCCAGAACCGGCAGCCCGAATCCCT
>CAXTRL010000514.1:0-2022 GCA_964246575.1 uncultured Armatimonadales bacterium | reverse complement strand
TACCGTCAGGGACAATTTCCGGCGGCGGAGGCAGACCTGCGCGATGCGCTCCGGCTGGACCCAACGCTGGCCGACGCGCATAATGCCCTGGGGATTGTTTTAGAGCGGCGCGGGGACACCGCCGGGGCAATCGCCGAATTTAAGCAGTCGGTCGGCCTCCGCCCCGGCAGCCCTGACGCTCACTACAATCTCGCACTGGCGCTGGACCGGCAGGGCAGGACCCGCGAAGCCGTTCAGCAGCTTGGGGCCGCGACCACGCTGCGTCCCGACTTTCTGCCGGCCCACTACATGCGGGGCGGCCTGCTCCAAAAGCTGGGCCGTCATGCGGAAGCCGCCGCCGAGTTTCGGCAGGCCATCCGCCTACAGCCCGGCGACAGCCGCGCCCATTATTCTTTGGGAAATGCTTTGGACGACACCGGTGCCCGTCAGGCGGCAATTGCAGAATATCAGCAGGCAATCACACTGGACCCCCAAAGCGCCGATGCGTACAATGCGCTCGGCAATGTGCTGGATGTCCAGGGCCACCACGCCGAAGCGCTGGCCGACTACCAGATGGCGCTGCACTGGAAGCCTGATTTTGCCCTAGCGCATTACAACTGCGGCCTGGCGCTAGACGCTTTAGGCCGTCCTGCCGAGGCTGTGGGTGAGTTTCAGGCCGCGCTCAAGTGTGACCCAAATCTGTCCCTCGCTCATGTGTACCTCGCCAAAGCGCAAGCTGAGCAGCATCAAGCCGTGCCAAAGCAAGCCGTGCCTGTCAAACCCGTTTCCACTGCCGCCGCGCCTTCCATACCAGCCGCGCTTCCTCGGAAAACGTCTCTAGCCAAAACAGCTTCGGCCAAAACAGCTTCGCAGCGGGGCCGGGAGCTTTACGACCAGGGACATTTGGCGGCTGCCCTGCCCCTGCTCCGAAGTGCAGCTTTCTCCTCCCCAGCCAGCCCGGAAGCACATTTTTATTATGCCGCCGTTCTTGACGACTCAGGCCGTCAAGCAGAAGCCGTGGCGCAGTACCGCACGGCGCTTGCGCTGAACCCAGACTACGCCGCCGCTCATGTCAGCCTCGGCACCGCGCTGTACCTGGCTGGAAACCGCGCCGCCGCCAAGCAGCAGTGGCACACGGCGCTTCATCTCGGCGATCCCGCGCAGGCTTCCGAGGCCGCCCAGCTTTTGCAGCAGTATTCCGGCACTTAGAATACCGCAGGGAGTAAGTTTTCGGAGACGGCTTTTCGGGAAACATTCTTTCACTTGCCGTCGTCTCGTTAAGAGGAGTACGCTCATGACCATCCCTGCCGCCCGTTGTCTTGCTTCCACCCTAATTTTTCTGCCGCTGCTGGCCGGTTCCCAAGCGTTTGCCAAAGCCGCGCCCCCCGCCGCTCAGGCCGCCATCCAGTCGGGATACAATCAAATCAATGCCGCGTTTTCGCAGCACGACTTAGACCGCTTTATGACGTTCTTTACGCCGGACTATAAAGTGGTGGATGAAAAAGGCGCGACTTACACCAAAGAGCAGACACGCCAGCAATACGCCGACCAGCTCAAGCAAATGAAGACCATGCAAAGCCAATTCACGGTCGCAAACTTTGCGGCAACGCCCGCCGGGGTGGAAGTTGACATGAAGCTGCACACGCAGGGCGTCGGCGAAAAGCGCGTCATGTTTATGAAGTTCAAAGGCACCTACGCCGACGACCTTCAGGTACATGACCTATGGGTCCAAACCCCGCAAGGCTGGCGCATCAAGTCCCGCAAAACTTTGGTGGACAAGCTGGTAACCCACCCCGGCTAAACGTCTAAGTTTTTTGCACTTGTGCGAGATACAAAATCGCAAGATACGGCTTGCTGCGCCCACCGCCGTGCCGGGTGAGTATTTCTGCAATCCCGTCGAAAAGCCTGCGCTTAGTTTCCGGCGGCAGCGTATGGTGGTCGGAATAAGTTTCCAAAAGCTGTAAATACCGCTCCGTTGTGTACCACTCTGTCCACGGGAACTGGAGAACGCTTACCGGCCCAAAGAGTTGCGACTGGTCAATT
>CAXTRL010000513.1:0-2065 GCA_964246575.1 uncultured Armatimonadales bacterium | reverse complement strand
CCCACTTTCCACCCTCTTCCTCCTTCTCCCCTCTCCCATTCTGAGGGGGGAGGGGCTGGGGGTGGGGGCCGCTTGCGGTCAGCACGGCGTGGACAATCTGCTCCAAATTGCGGTAAGCAATTTCCAAATCAAAGTAGCGGGACGAAATGACCTCGCCCTGCTCGGTGATCTTCAGCCGCCCCTGAATACTGCCCGGCGGCTGGGCCAGGATCGCTTTGCCGGCAGGGCCGCCGCCGCGCCCGATGGCCCCGCCGCGTCCGTGGAAGATACGCAGCTTGACGCCATGCTTCTGCGCGACTTCGGCAATCTGGGCCTGGCCGACATACAGCTTCCAGTTGGCGGTCAAGTAGCCGCCGTCTTTGTTGGAGTCCGAGTAGCCGACCATGACCTCTTGGGCGTCGCCCCGCAGGGACACATTGCGCCGGTAAATGGGGTTTCGGAGCAGCGTATCGAGTATTTGGGGGGCGTTTTCCAAGTCTTCAATGGTCTCAAACAGCGGCACGACATCCACTTTCGACCAGCCGTTTTCTTCTTTCAAGTCTGCGAGATGCGCGTCTTTCGCCAGCAGCAGCACGGCCAGCACGTCGGACACGTCGGACGCCATCGACAATACAAACGAGCCGAACGCATCCGTGCCGAGCGTGTCCATCTTTTCGGACACCAGCCGGAACAGCTTCAGCGTTTTGTTCGCGTCTTCGTCGAAATCGGGCTGCGCGGGAACGAGCGGACGGCGTCCGGCGATTTCTTCTTCCAGCAGGTCAATTTTCTCGGCCTCGCTGAACGTCTGCCACGGAATGCCCTGGTCTTCCAGGGTTGCGGCTAATGCCCCCAGATACTTTTCTTTATGCTCTCTGATGTCTAAACGGGCCAGATGGAACCCGAACAGCCGCGCTTGAAACAGCAGCGGGGCCAGCGCCCGCCGGGCCGCGAAGTGGCCTTTGTGAGTTTCCAAAGAACGCTGAAGCATCTCCAAGTCGGCCACAAACTCCGAAGCCGCATCGTAGCCGCCGGAGGCGTTGTCTTGTGTTCGGCGCAGGCGCTCCCAAATAAACTCGCACTTGCGCCGGTACGGCTCCAGCGGGCTGCGCCCTGCCGCCAGCGCGGCGACTTCCGGCAGGCGCTCGGCGTCCACCGCCAGCGACTCTTCTAGTTCTGCCGACACGCCGACATAGTGCCGGGACTGGCTGAGGCGGTCACTCAGCGCCCGCACCGCCGGGACATACAGCGCCATCACCTGCGCCCGGTGCAGCCGCAAAACTTCCGCCGTGTGGTCCAGCGTGATCGTCGGGTTGCCGTCCCTGTCGCCCCCGACCCACGAGCCGTATTCCAAAAAGTTTGGGATGTCGAATTCTTCGCCGGGATAGCATTCCGCCAGCGCCGCCGCTAAATCTTCATATAGCCGGGGCGTGATCTCAAACAGGGTTTCGCCGAAGTAAAACAAAATGTTTTTGGCTTCGTCCAGCACCGACAAGCGCCGCTGACGCACTTCATCCGTCTGCCAGAGTATCTCCGTTTCGGCGACAACGTCCGCTTCCAGCCGTTCGCACTCGCTCGCCGCCATCTGCGGCTGCTCCAATGCACTCAGAAACGCCGACAGCCGGTGCAGCTTCTCGTTCACTGTCCGCCGCTTCGCTTCCGTCGGGTGGGCCGTAAACACAAGCTGGATAGACAGCGACTCAATCAGCGCCCGCATCTGTCCTGCCGTCATGCCCGCGCCGCTCAGGGTTTGGATGGCCTGCCGCACCGATTCCGAGCGCGGCTTGTCCCCGGCGGCAAACGCCCGCCGCCGGTTGACCCGCACGATCTCCTTCTGCTCCGCGAGATTGACCAACTGGAAATACGTCGTAAACGCCTTCAAGACCGGCAGGGCGGCGTCAAAATCCATGCCCGCAAACAGCGCATCGAGTTCCCGCTCAGCGTCGCTTTCCCCCGGCACGCTTCGTGCTTCTTTAGTGAGCGCCCGTATCCGCTCCACCCGCTCAAACAGCGTCGGCCCGCCCTGCTCCCGCAGCACTTCCCCCAGCGCATTCCCTAAAAGCCGCACATCCCGCGCCAGCTCCCCGCC
>CAXTRL010000512.1:0-2080 GCA_964246575.1 uncultured Armatimonadales bacterium | reverse complement strand
CGGGCGGCGGCGACAAGCCCATGCACCCGCGCTGCCGCCGCTCGGCTCTCGGCAAGTGAATGCCACTGCGAAAAGTAGCGGCGCAGGTCCAGGCGCGACGCGCTGCGGGCGACGGCCAACACGTCGGCAGTGCGCCACTCGGCGGGCGGACGTGCCAGCGTGTCCCGGAGGGCAGCGACATCGGCCAGCGTGTTCTTCCAGTCGGCTTCGATCAAGAACTGCGACGGCAGCTCGGTCTTCACGAGATGCAGATGCAGATCGGACTGGGTGCGGGTGAGGGCAACGTAAAACAAGCGCCGCTCTTCTTCCAGCTCTTCGGGGCCGCCGTAAGGGAAAATGCCCTGGTTGCAGTCGGGAACGAAGACCGTCGGCCATTGCAAGCCTTTGGCCCGGAACACGGTTAGGAGTGCGATGCCGTTTGACCGATCCTGGTTCAAGCCGATTCCTGCCGCTGCCAGCGATTCCAAATGCGCCAGCAGGGCAGTCAAATGGAGCGTATTGTGGGCATAGCGGAGAAACGCTTCGACGTTGGCGGCCCGCGCCAGGCCCGTCTCAGGAAAGCCGCTGGAGCGGCGCAGGAAGTCCACATACCCAATCTTCTTGTCAAGCTGGGCCAGGGCTGTTCCCGCCGGCAGCGTGTCCACTGCGCCCCAAAGCCAGTGCAGGGTGTCGGCAAGGTCGGCGAGACGCGCGGCCTGGTGCGCGGGCGCGTCTTTTGCCGCCGCCATGAGCGCGTTCGGGAGCGAGACGCCGCGCCGGACCGTGCGCGTGACTTCGTCGCAGAAAACGCGGGACAGATAGCGGGCGGGCTTGTTGGCGACCGCCGCCCAGCGCGTCTCCCAGCCGTCGTCCATCCGGGCCAGACGCACATAATCCAGCAGGGTCTTGACTTCGGGCCGGGCATAAAACGGCGAGCTGCCGACCACCCGGTAGGGGATATTGGCCTCTAAAAGCCCCTGTTCCAGCGGCGGCGTCTGGGCGTACAGCCGGACCAAGACGGCGATCTCGCCCGGTGCACGTCCTCTATTCAGCGCGTCCCCGATCAGCGCGGCGAGATGGCGGCCCTGGCTTTCCGGCGACCCTTCTTCGTGGACTTCTAAACGCCCGCCGAAGCCGCGCGTCAGGGACAGGGACTTCGGCTCGCGCTTTTGGTTGCGGGCGATGACTTTATTCGCCAGCGCCAGCGGGGCGGCATGGGAACGGAAGTTGTCGCGGATCAGATACTTCGCCGCGCCGTAGCGCCCGGCAAAGCTGAGAATAAAGCCGGGATCGGCACCGCGCCACTCGTAGATGGTCTGGTCGTCGTCACCGATTGCCATCAAGTTCCGGTGCGGGTGCGTCAAGAGATCCAAAATCTCGGACTGTACCCGGTTGACGTCCTGGAACTCGTCTACTAAAACGCAGCCGAAGCGTCGCCGGGCGTCGGCCAGGACTTCAGGAAAGCGGTGCAGGCATTCCCACGCCGACAGCAGCATGTCGTCAAACGTCAAAATCTGTTCCTGCACCCTCACCCGCTCGTACAGCGCATACAGGGCCGGATACCAGGCGAACCCCAATGGGGCCGGAGCCTGTCCCACCTGCGCCAGCGCCGCTTGGGGCAGGTCCAGACGCGTGGGATCGGGATACAGCAGATTGGCCTTCATCACCCCAACGTAAGTCAAAAAGTCGGGCCGGTCCAGCGCGTCCAGCTCCGCCGCGAATGCCGCTTTCTCGCGCCATGCCTGCCCCAGCACCCGGCCTAAAAGCTGCGAGTCACCGGCGTCTTCTTCCTGGCCCAAGTTCAGTTCCATACCGAGGCCGCGCCGCTGCGCCATCTTCAGGATGCCCCAGCCGACGGCATGAAGCGTCTGCACCTGCACCCCAGCGCAGTGCGGCCATGCGCTTAGCGCAGTTTTGATGTCTTTGACGGACGCTTTGCTGAACGATGTGGCGAGAATGACGGGCGCGGGGAAGATGTTTTCCCGGACCAGCCTCTCAATTCGGTGCGTCATCGCCGTGGTCTTGCCGGCTCCGGCGACAGCGAACACAAGCGCCGGGCCGTAATCGTGCGCGACAATCGCCTGCTGTTCTTCGGTTAAGC
>CAXTRL010000511.1:0-2109 GCA_964246575.1 uncultured Armatimonadales bacterium | reverse complement strand
ACCATGCCATGAATGGCACGGCTATATGGCCTTCGGCCACGAAGTACCGCTTCGCGGCACTGGGAACAATCTTCAATGGCTTTATCTTAACCCCGCGAAGCGGTGTTTTGTGGCGTCCGCGCCATATAGCCGTGCGTTTCAACGCATGGTGTCCGAACGCAAAAAAGCCCGCCGCCTTTCTACGAGAGGCAACGGGCTTCTTCAACAAACTAAAACTAATCCACTAAATCCAGGCCGGTGGGCGCAGGGGCGGGAGCGGTAGGATAAACGCTGATGCGGCGGGTTTCCTTGCTCTTGCCCTCAAACTTGACGTAGCCCTCAATCAGCGAATACAGCGTGTGGTCGCGGCCCATGCCGACGTTGACGCCGGGATCAAACTGAGTGCCGCGCTGGCGGATCAGGATGTGACCGGCCAGAACATGCTCGCCGGCGAACTCTTTGACGCCCAGCATCTTGGGGTTACTGTCGCGTCCGTTACGGGTCGAGCCGACCCCTTTTTTGTGTGCCATTTCGGTCTCTTTCTGTTAAATCATCAGCCAGCCGAGATGGACTCGACGCGGACGCGGGTCAACTGCTGGCGGTGGCCCCAGTGCTTGTGAATGTTCTTTTTGGGCTTGAACGTAAAGGCATTGATTTTTTTGCCTTTCGTCTGCTCCAAAACGGTCACGGTCACGGTAGCCCCGGCAACCGTGGGCTTGCCCCACTGCGGGTTGTCACCGCCCAGGTACAGCACTTCGCCAAGCGTGGTGGTCGCGCCGGCTTCGGCCTCAAATTTATCAACGGTGAGAATATGATTTTCTTCGACCCGGTACTGCTTGCCGCCGGACCTGACTATTGCGTACATGTAACTGCGTATCCTTTCGCGGAGGGCGAACTTCTAAAGTTTATGCCTTGCAAGTATTTTGCAGACAACAGGCGATAGTATGACACAGCATAAGGCCGTTTGTCAAGCACTTTGCTCGCTTGCACTTTGCTTACTTCATCATCGGAGCCTCCACAGCAGGAAAAACGAGTGTCTCGTGCCGACCCACCGAGGTAACCATGTTGCGGCCCATCCGCAGGTTGAATGTCGCCGCTCCGGGGCTTGCCGTGTGTAAAAAGTAGGTTTGGATACGGGCCGGGTCGCCCCCTGGCTTGCTTTGCAGCATATTCTTATTTTGCAGCACATCCCCAGGGAGAAAGAACGGTACCAGACCGTCGGCTTCGCCCAGGTGACGCTTCAGGGAATCGTTCGCGGCAACTACCCCAAAGTCAAAATTAGGGCTGCCCTTTGGGTCCGGCGGTTCCGCTAGGATAACAACTATTCCCGACGACGCCGGAGACACAGACAGCGGCAGCGCAGACAAATCCAGGCCGGGCAGTGGATGCCCCGGCGCGTAAGCGCCGACTTTCCACAGCCTCAGCCGCGACCCGGAAGCGTCCTGCACGACCCGGTTCAGGACACGGAGCCGGCCCGCCGCCGGAACGGGGATTTTTGGAAAGTCTAGCAATTGGGTCTCAGAGCGCATCGCCGAAGCATCAACTTCCAGCGCCAGAATTTTCGCAGGCTTAGGCACCCCAACGCTGTAAGGGCCGTTTGGCTCGCCCGGCGCTCCCAGAAACACCTCGCTCGCGTCTTCATCGCCCGCTAGCGGGGCACCGTCAATCTTCCAGTAGAACGCTGTGCCGGGAGAAGTCCTGCCGGTCAGCGGGTTCCCGGCCTCATCCTCGCCGCGCACCGCGTCAAGCCGCCAGGTCAGACCGGACCCGGTCAGATCCTGAAGCGTATACCGTGTCCGGTAGCGGGCCTCTGTCGTCGTGATTGAGTCGAGCGTGATCGCAACCCCTATGCCCTGCACCGTGGCAAGGGGAAAATGCGGACGCCGGCTGCCGGAATCAAGCAAGCGCATCGGAACAATGAAATGGAAATGCCGATACCATTGGTCCTGCCTGAGCGCCTGAGACGACTCAGTCGCATTCAGGGTCAGAGTGATCGTTTTCGCCCCTGGTGTCGGCGTGTCATTGATAGCGGCGCTGTTGATGCTGCGATCATAGGGCGCTTGCGGATCAATCAAGTCGCCGCCACCGGCTGTCCCGCCGCCTTTCGGGTTGAGCCTAGCTCCGGTATCG
>CAXTRL010000510.1:0-2119 GCA_964246575.1 uncultured Armatimonadales bacterium | reverse complement strand
TTTGCTTGTCCCTATTCTCATGTACCACGCGGTTGAAGATGCGCCGCGCCCGCCGAAATACAAGCATTTTTATGTCGTCGCCGATGAGTTTGCCGGGCAGATGCGAATGCTGCATCGGGCCGGCTACACGCCGATTACGTTTGGGCAATTGGCAGCCGCGCGTACTGGAACCACTGCTCTGCCGCCCAAACCCGTGCTGCTGACGTTTGATGACGGCTACGCCAATCTTCTCACCAATGTCCATCCCCTATTAGGTGAACTTGGGTTTTTTTACACGGTTTTTCTTGTTTCGGAGCGTGTCGGCAAAACCAACGACTGGGTTGCCGCCGAAGGCTACGAGCCGACCTCGCTGCTGTCCTGGGCGCAGATCGCCGAAATGCAGCAAAGCAGCCATGTTTCGTTTGAAGCGCACACGGCGACCCACTCAAAGCTGTCCGCGCTCAGCCCCGCCGACGCCCGCCGCGAGATGGAGGAAAGTAAAGACGCTTTGGAACAAAAGCTGCAAGCGCCGGTTTCTGTTTTGTGCTACCCTTACGGCGATGTCAGTGACAGTGTGGCGGGTATGGCGGGAGAACTCGGCTACACTCAGGCTGTCACCACCGAGTTTGGGCGGGCGCGTCCCGCCGACAACCCCCTGCGCCTGCCCCGCATCAGCGTTTACCATGTTCCGCCGTTTTCGCTGACTTACGGCATCGGTTCCCTCAACTTCCGGTGGCGGCTGGAGTCGCGCAAAGACACGCGGCCCTGAGCGGTATCTTTGCAGACGTGGGTATAAGCGGGTTATGAAATCCTCGTCTAAGATTTTGCTCTGGCTGGCACTGATCCTCGTGTTCATCGTTGCCGCGTTTATTTTCCTGCGCCAGCCGCCCGTTTCGGATCAAGCGCAAATCGCCCAGCAGCTTGAAACGGCCCGCGCCGCCGGGGAGCGGCATGACATCGGCGGGGTTATGAGCATTTTCTCGGACAAGTACCATGACGCCAATGTCCCCAGCCCGGTCCAGCTTCGCTTTCTGTTAAACAAAGTACAGGGCAGCGAGCGGGTGCAGATCACCGATTCCCTGCCGGTTATCAGCGTTTCCGGCGACACGGCGACTTCCACCAGCCATCTGGAAGTCTTGTCATCGGCAGACGGCCACGTTCTTTACAGCCACGACGTCACTGTTCAATGGACACGCGAAGATGCCAATCGTGACTTGATCATCCCGACCAAAGTTTGGCACGTCACTTCCGCCGATTACGGCAGCTTCGGGCTGGAATAAATTCCCCGTAGGGGCAGACCTCCGTGTCTGCCCTTTTTGATATGTGTCTGCCCTGCATTCGTGTTTCTGCATTTGTCCTTCGTTAAAAGGGCAGGCACGGGGGCCTGCCCCTACGGGGGTTGACGGAGGGCGCACGGATGAAGGGGACGCGGCAAGCAGCGCCCCTACGTTCGTGTTCTACGTCATTTCTATGTAGCTTTCGTAGCGGCGGCGGTCAATTTCGCCGGCGTCCACGGCGGCGCGGACGGCGCAGCCTAGCTCGGTGTGATGGCGGCAGTCGGCGAACTTGCATTCATCCAAAAACGCCGCGAACTCCGGGAAGCAGTAGCGAACTTCACCCTTCTCGATTTCCCAAAAATCCACCTGACGCAGACCCGGCGTGTCCGCGACCCAGCCGCCGCCGTCTAAAGGAAGCAGCTCGGCGGTCGTCGTCGTGTGCTTTCCCGCGAGATTGGTTTCACTAATATCGCCGACTTTAAGCTGCAAACCCGGCTGGACCGCGTTCAGCAGGCTGCTCTTTCCTACCCCGGACGGCCCGGCGACCGCTGAGATACGCCCGTGCATCGCGTTCCGCACCGCGTCAATCCCCTGCCCGGTTTTCGCACTGACCCAGTACACTGGGTAGCCGATTTTCTCGTAAACTGCAATTGCGGCTTCGGTTTCGGCACGGTCTGCGTCTTCTAAACGATCCAGCTTGTTGACGATAATGCGCGGGGGAATGTCGGCGGCTTCGGCCAGCACCAGAAAGCGGTCCAGCAGCCAGACGTCCGGCTTCGGATGCGCGGCGGCCACCGTCAGGAACGCTTGATCTAAATTGGCGACCAGCGTATGCTCACCCCGGCCCGACGGCGAGTGGCGGG
>CAXTRL010000509.1:0-2144 GCA_964246575.1 uncultured Armatimonadales bacterium | reverse complement strand
GAAGGACGGCGTTCTTTATGCGGCAGAGATGACGGGATGGACGGCAATGGAGCCGGGCGGCATGGCCTGGATTCAAGAAGGACTGCTGAAATACTTCCGGCTGTCGCTGTCCGATAAGCTGGTTCACACCGAAGAAGACACGGCGATCTGCTGCGGGTATCAGCTTCCCTACGACTTCCAGTGCCACTACTACGCGATGGGCCAGCAGGCGTACCGGCTCGGCATCCCAGACAGTTTGTGGAACTTTCCCGTCGTGCGCCGAAACGACTCCACGCCGTACTACTACCTGCCCGGCGGCACGACAAAAGCCCCGATCAACCGCTTTGAGCCATCGGTCACGCTCGGCGAGTCGATGGAGCGCATTCGCAGCCTCTCGGCGGAGTTTGACCCGGTCACCGGAACGCCGCTGCCGATGCAGCTTGGAACGGACAGCGTAGGCAACCTGCTTTACTACGGCTTGCCGGTGGGCGTCGTGTCCCTGCTGTCAAACCCGGCGCTTTCGCTTTCGGCGGCGGACGTGCAGCCGGTGATGACGTTTTCGGCAGTGCCGGCGTTCACGGAGGACGGCGACGCGGTCCTGAATGAGTTCGTCGGGACATGGAGCAGCAAGAGCGGCTTGCGAGATATTCGGAACCCAGTCGTTGTGGTGGGCCAAGACCCGCGCGTCGCCGGCAACGTGTACAGTGTGGCTTACAATGAAAGACTTGGCGGCAGCCAGTACGCAGACCCGAACGTCCCTGGCTACATCGCCGTGGACAAGCCGCTGTTTATCATCAACAAGGTTTATTCGTCTGCGGCGGCGGCGGACCTTGCGACCCAAAGTGCCGCCGTGCAGCTTGCCGTTCCGGCTATTGACACCGGCGGCACTTTGCACGTTCAGCCAGGGCTGCGGCCTCTTATGGTTGTTGCTGTCAACGATTTTACCAGCCAGGGAACGGCGCAAAACGTGGGTTTCTACTTGACGGAAGTGTCCGGCATGATTGACCAGCGCGGACTGGCTTTTAGAGAAGAAGCGACAATCAGCGCAAGGCTTCTGGGATTGAGCGATTGAATCTTGATCACGCTGTTTTAGGCAAAGAAATAAAAACATGACCGTCAAAACGACGCTGCTTGCCATCACGGATGTTCTTGGCGGCTCTTATCTCACCAGCGACCTCACGCAAATGGCGAGCATCCTTGCCCAGCTTCCCTTACTAATCCGAGGCGGCGACGGCGTGACAAGTATGACCTACGGGTTCGGGGCGGACGGCCCGATTCTTGCCATCCTGCCGGCGGCGGACGCGATGATTGCAAAAGCCGTGTCGACCCTGATCCTAGCGGACATCTACAAAAACTTCATGGCGGCCATCGCCCAGTATGTCAGCAGCCTTGGGTTCAGCAGCATAGACGCTTACTTCACGTCGCTGAATACGCCCGTCCCCTATCAGGCACTTGCCCACCCGAACTTTGCCCAGATCAACTTTTTGTACTTCAATCAGCGCGGCCCGGCGAGCCTCATGACGCCAGCTAACGTCTTTGCGCCCATCACGCAGTTCGGCGCGGCCACAGTCGGCGCTCAAGGGGGCAGCGTGGGCGCAGGCGCGGTAGTGGCCTACGTCGGCGTCGCCTCCATCCGCACGGCAAACGACACCGTAAACCTGCTGCAAGGCTACACGCCCGCACCGGGAGGCTTCGCCGCGGTTACGGCGGCGATCAACGGCACTCTGACCATCACGGTCACGGCAAGCGGTCAAGACGCCGGCGGCAACGTCGTCGCGGGCCGAACATGGACTGCCGTGCTGGACAACCTAGCCGCCGGCAGCGCCGCCGTCCCTCTTGTGCCGCAAGTCGCCGGGGACCGCATCAGCCAGGTCGTGAACGTCACCGGCGCAGGGTCGGCAGCGTCCGGCGCATTCACGCTGACCAGCGCCTTCGAGCGGGCCGTGGGCGGCGCGGCTCCCGCGCAAGGGACGGGCGCTCTGCACTTCATCGCGTTTGAGATGCCGAGCGGCGCAGTGGACGGCGCAAACAAGGTCTTCACGGCTTTGCATTCGCCGGTCGGCGGAATCCAGGCGTCCTTGAACGGCCAGCAGCACGACCCGGTGCCGGCGGCGCAGGGGGGAATCGGGCAGGTAATTGTCAGCGGCTCCCAGGTCACGTTTGCC
>CAXTRL010000508.1:0-2147 GCA_964246575.1 uncultured Armatimonadales bacterium | reverse complement strand
GGCAGGATCATTCTGCGCCGACACCGGCAGATGGCCGACATGCACGGCAAGCCGTCCGCCTTCGGCCTGGGCAACGCTGACCTGCGCGTGCGGCAGCCGGGCCGCCCGGCGGATCGCCATGGCTGCCGCATCCCCGTCGCTGCCGACAAGCTGCGCTTTGCCGTCCACAATGATTTGGGGGGTGTAAACCGAATCAAGGCGAAACGCATTAGAATAGTCGCTTTGACGCTGGGAAAACTGCACCGACGAAAAAGGGTCGGCCCAGCCGCCGTGGTTCCAGTAGTCCACATGCTCGCCCAGCGCAATAACTTCGACGCCAGGCACCGGCGAATTTTTAACGTACTGGGACAAAAGTGCATCGGCGGGCGGGCAGGAAGAACAGCCTTCCGAGGTAAACAGCTCTACGATCACAGGGGTTGTGGAGGCCGTTTGAGCCGCCTGAACCGGGACAAGCGCAGCACACGTCGCAAGTGCGGCAGCCGCCGCAAAATTTCTTAACTTCATGTCATTCCCTCTGAAGGCGCGAAAGCGCTGCGCCTTCAGTGGGTTTTACAAACAGAAAGCGTGGAAAGTTCCATCGGCCTGCCGCGCTGATCGGGCGACTGAAATCGCGGCAACAAAGGCACGAAGTCCACCTGCGTGGACTAAGAAACTTGCACCTGTATTAACCTGCGCCCTCCGGGTAGCCAGTGCTGAAGGCAGGTTTCGTGCCTTTGTTGCCGCGACTTCAGTCGCCCGTTCTCATATTCCAAACTTAACTTTTTCGCCATTCAAAGGAGCGTTTTTATTATCATGCATCGCATTACGCAACTGACACGACACCCGCAACTGACACGACGCCGTGCGGCGCGGCTGACTTCCCTGGCCGTTTTCTCGTCTTTGGCGGCTGTACCGCTGGTTCTTTCCGGGTGCGGCAACCATGCTTCTTCCAGCGGCGGCGGAGACTCTTTGGTCGCGAGCGGCACTGACTCCGGGCCGGCGGCGACGCTGACGACGCCCAAAAACAATGTGCTGTCTCTCAGCCAAACCGAGTTTTATGATCAGCTTCAAGGATTTATTCCGAACAGCCCGCAGGGTTCCGCGCCGGCGGGCCAGCCGGCAGGCCGGCTGGTCATCCAGCAGCTTCTGCAAAATCTGATGGTGGAAGGCTTGGCCCAAGACCAGGGCGTCGCTCCCACCGATGCCGAAGTCAGCCAGCAGTACGACAACATCAAGCTGATCCAGGAAACCCGCAGCACCAAGCCGTTTGACCAGGCCCTCGCTGACGCCGGCTTGACCACAGACGCCTTTAAAGATCTGCAAGTCAAGCCGCAGCTTGCCCAAATCAAGTTGCTGACCAAAGGCGCAACCGTTTCCGATGCCGACATCACGGCGTTCTACAACGCCAACAAAGACAAAGCTTTCACTGAGCCGCCCCGCGTCCACATCAAGCACATCGCCGTCGGCTCGCTCGCGCAGGCCCAGCAAATTTCCAAAGCGATTGCCGGCGGCCAGACATTTGAAAGCCAGGTCGTGCAGTCCACCGACAAGTCTTCCCCCGACGGCGACATCGCCCAGTGGATTCCGCTCGACCCCGCCCCGCCCAGCCTCGGCCCGCTCCTTGGCCCGATCAAATCGGCCAAAACCGGCTTCGTGACAGCGCCGATTGCCGTCGGCCCATCTTCTTTCTGGATCGTCAAAGTCGTGGACCGGGTAGACCAAAAGCAAGTGGAGCCGCAGGACAAAGTCAAAGAATTGATCCGCGCCCAGTTGCTTCAGCAGAAAGCCGCTGCGGACCCCCAAGCCCAGCAGCAGTTCCAGCAGCAACTTCGGGACTTTGCCGGCACCGTCAAGATCACGGCCCCAACGCAGTATGCTTCCGTGGTGCAGGCGCTGACCCATCCCGCGCCGCCTCCGCCTTCCCTGCCGTCTCCGGGCGGTCCTGCTCCAGGTGGCCCAGCACCGGGCGGCGCTCCTGCGCCCGGCAGTTCGCCGTTCGCCCCGGCAGCGCATCCGTAGGGACACCAAGCCCCCACCCCCAGCCCCTCCCCCGTCCGCACTGGCGACTCGGAGAGCGGAACGAGAGAGGGGAGTCAGAAAAAGAAGTTAGGATGTAGGGGCGCTGTTCACCCCGCTCCGGGCGCTTTGGCCCGAGGGGCTTGCTGCGC
>CAXTRL010000507.1:0-2171 GCA_964246575.1 uncultured Armatimonadales bacterium | reverse complement strand
GGCATCGCACAAGCGCGGTGCAGTCCTGCTCAGGCGTTGTAGATATGAACCCGCCGCAGACTTTGCCGAGCCGAACGGCCCTGCTGTCTTACTCTGTGGACGGCCAGATGGCGGCGATGGTCAGCCAGCCGCCGTTTACTTGGACTTGGAACACGGCGCGGGTCGCAAACGGCACCCATGTGGTTGAAATCCAAGCGGTAGACGGGCTGGGGAACGCGCTGGCGACCCAGACCGAGACAGTGCGGGTCTCGAACCGGAACGGGATCGCCGTGCGCTTGGCGGACGACCCGGACATGGACGCGCTCAAAGTGCGGCTGTGGAACCTGCTTGCCCTGCGTCCTTCTCGCAAATTTGCTGAATGGGCGCTGGCTCAGGCGTGCCGCGCCGCCGGGGACACTGCCGGCGCAGGAGCGCATCTGGCGAACGCGGCAGCGCTGGACCCAAGCTACCGGAATGGCCGCAATACGGCCCAGGCGCTGTTCGGGCCGCCGCCGACCCTGCAAAGCCTCAGCAGCGGCAGCGGCAAGTTCAAGCAAATCGCGCTGACTTTTGATGACGGCCCCAGCCTTGCCAAAACGCCGGCCCTGCTGGATGCGCTTGAAAAAGCTCATGCCCCGGCGACGTTTTTCGTGGTCGGCTCCCGCGCCGCCGCCGCTCCGGCGCTGCTGCGCCGCATGGCCCAAAGCGGCGATGAAGTGGAAAACCATTCGTACACGCACCCGAACATGAACCTGGTGCTGGGGTCGGACGCCGAAAGTGAGATTTTGCGCGGCAGCGTGACGATTGAAGCGCTCACCGGTCACCAGCCGCACTTCTTCCGCCCGCCCGGCGGCAATGCCAACGCCGCCGTTCAGCATCTCGCCCGCAAGTATGGCCTCACGGTGGCGTACTGGACCGTGGACGCGATCCACTACGAAGACCTCGGCGCTCCGTCCGGCCTGACTGGGTATGTCCTGGCCCATGTGCATCCCGGCTCAATCGTGCTGATGCACAACGGCCCCGATGTCACGACGGCAGCCATTCCCGATCTGGTCCGCAGCCTGCGGGCCAGGGGCTACGCGCTGGTGACGCTGTCACAAATCGCGCAGGGGCAGACAAACACGCCCGTGAAACTCCTGCCGAAAATGAAAGAATAAGCGAAGTATGAAAGAAGTATGAGGAAATGACGAGGGTGTAAACGCCCTCGCTGAAAGGTAATCGGAATTACCGCCTGTCCAGGGGACAGAATATAGAACAGGCTTTGGTGTAATTGTCTTCTGTCCCCTGGACAGGTGGCGTTTCTGAATGCCTTCCAGCGAGGGCATTTATACCCTCGCTCGTTCCCTAGCGCCCCGTCAGCCTTGTTTTCAGAAAGCCCAGCGCGGACTGGATTTGGACGCTGAGAGGAACGACAAGCGGGGGCTTGGACGGCGAGCGCACGGCAAGGCCACTGGGATAAGTGCCGGGCGGCAGGTCCGCGCTCGGCGCTGTGACCTGAATCAGCAGGCTTTGGCCGGGTGTTAGCGTTCCTTCGGACGGCACCGCCCGCAGACCCTCAATCGGCCTGCCGACGCCGCCGGTCGCGCCTTCCGCAAGCGGCGCAATTTGGAACTCAATCGTCAGCTCCCCAATGTTCTTCACCGTGAAGCTGCCAGAAAAGTCTTGGCCGCGCCGCCCGGCCACCATCAAAGGCGCAATTTGACCCGTTTCCTGACCGCTGACGACGATCTGCCCTGGGGACGGCGCGAAGCTGACGCTGCATTCCACGGACCATTTATCGCCGGGAACGGCCTCGCCCTGCGGGCCGGTCTGGTCATCGCTGCTGATTTCCAGGCGTCCGGTGATAAGCTTGCCGCGCTCCGGCGTCTTGGTGGGGTCAACGCGCACGGTGATCTCGTTTTCGTTGCCGGTAAACCGTTGACCGGACACGGAGATCCAGGGAGCGCGGGCTTTGATTTCGCCGCTGATCTGCCCGCCGCCGGCGTTGTAAAACGACACCGTCATCGGCGAAGCGAGCCGCCCGCTCGGCACTTCGCCGTAGCGCAGATGCTTCCGGTTGACCAGCAGCACCGGCGGGGCGATTTGCCGCAGCTCCTGCAAAAACTCGGCTGCGCTGGCATACCGGTACTCGGTATTATAGGAAAGCGCTTTGTTGATAAGCCGGGCTAAGTTGAGGTCGGCGTTCGGCTGCT
>CAXTRL010000506.1:0-2174 GCA_964246575.1 uncultured Armatimonadales bacterium | reverse complement strand
GACCATGTCCGCCGGGCGCTGGCGCATGTGGACGGCTTTTCTATGCTGGACGCGCTGGTGACGGCGGTAGACAACAAGGACCGCTACACGTCGCGCCATTCCGAAGATGTGATGCGCTATGGGGTATTGATCGCCCAAAAGCTGGGCGTGGAAGAACAGGAGCAGAACACGGTCGCCGTCGCCGCGCTGCTGCATGATGTCGGCAAAATCGGTGTTCCCGACGCCATTCTGCGAAAACCTGCCAAGCTAACCCCGGAAGAATTTTTGGCAGTCAAGCAGCACCCGCAGATGGGCGCAATCATGGTGTCATCGGTGGCCGGCCTGGAAAACACCCTGGATGCGGTGCGCCATCACCATGAGCGCTGGGACGGCGGCGGCTATCCGGCGGGTCTGTCCGGCGAGGAAACGCCCCTGATTGCCCGGATCATGGCGGTTGCCGATGCGTACAGCGCCATGACCACGGACCGCCCGTACCGCCAGGGCATGAGCCGCGCCCAAGCGCTGTTTCTTTTACAAGAAGGCTCCGGCGTCCAGTGGGACCCCGCCTGCGTCGGAGCCTTCGTTGCCGCGCTGCCCTAAAGCCCCCACCCCAGCCCCTCCCCCGCGACGGGAGAGGGGAGCCAGAAGTTGGAGGGGAAAAGGAGGCTGTAGGGGAGCTGCGTTGCCTCAGCATCAGGGCGCTTGT
Organism: uncultured Armatimonadales bacterium; assembly: GCA_964246575.1. Taxonomy (GTDB): domain Bacteria; phylum Armatimonadota; class Armatimonadia; order Armatimonadales; family Capsulimonadaceae; genus JANXMY01. The sequence continues at coordinate 1,489 of CAXTRL010000506.1, read as the reverse complement.
GGTTAAAACGGCTGAAGCGCGGCAAAATCCCCTGCAAGCCGGGTGCCGATATAAACGTGTCCCTCAGCCGACGGATGCACGCGGTCATTGCCGATATAGTGATCGCTGTTTCCGTTTCCCGCCGGAGACCCAGTATAACCGGTACCGGTAAAGTAGGAAGAAACATCAATGAACTTTACCCCAAGCACGGCAGCCGACGCCGCCTGCAAAGCGGCATTTACCGCTGAAGTATTGCCGTTGCTTGCCGCCGGCGGCCGCCACGGCCCGCAGACATAGAGGCGGCAGTTCGGCAGGCTGCTGAGAATTTGCCGGTACAGCAGCGTCGCCTCGGCTTGCAGGGCGGCGGCATCGGAAGCATTGTTGACCGTGTCGTTGATCCCGCCGCAAATCACGACGATCTGCGGATTGTACGCGATAATGTCCGTCCCCACGCGCTGCCGGAACGTGTACCGGCCCGGCGCACCCGGACTGCCGTTTGCTAGGTAGCCGGTGCCGCCGCTGCCGGAAGTCCAGGTATCTTCCAGCCCCAGCACACGCCCCAGCACCGCCGGAAAGCCTTCCGCAAGAGCCGCCCCGGTTCCTTCGGTGTAGCTATCCCCCATCACAATCATCCGTGGCCCGAGCTGCCGCGAAGACTTCCAAATCGTGTCGGTCGGGCTGGTGTTAAACCCAATACACTCGCTTCCGGACCGGAAAGAAAGGCGGCGAACGGCCCGGACGCCGTTGAAAGAGACGTTGACATTGTAGAAGTTCCCGTCGCCCGGCACAGATTGGAACGGTCCTGCGGCGACGCCGTCTACCAGCACCTGGATCGGGCCGCCCTGGCCGTAGGTGGCAAAATCAATGTTCGCGCCGTCATACATGATTTCCACGACCACGCCGCCGCCCTCGTAAGCGCCGCTCACATACGAGTAAGCGCCGTTGCTGGACCCCCCGCCGGGAAAACTCGTGCGAAGCAGCCTGCCCGCGAAGACGCGGACTGCCGGGGCTTGCCAATCTACCCGGACGCTGTTTGGAATAGTGGACGTGTAACCTGTGGTGATCGTGACGGTCGCCGGCTGGCCGCTCGAAGAAAGACCATCGGCATGGGACGCCGTTTGAAAAAGACCCGACAAGGCCGTGTCCAGGCGAGCGCCGTCCGTGTTGACAATTTGGCTGGTCTCCAGGGGGGCCTGGACCGGGCCGGACCTGTAATCTGGAGCAGGCTGGGCGGAAGCGGCGCGGATGACGCCTGCTGTGCCAGCCCCTGTCAGCAGTCCATTGACAAGAAAGTTTCTGCGGTTCATAAAGTCCTCCAATGTAAGTCCATGTAAGTTCGGGCTGGTAAGTAGTCGTCTTGAATCAAGTTAAATTATCTTAAAAGAAGGCTCCGGCGTCCAGTGGGACACCGCCTGCGCCGGAGCCTTCGCTGCCGCGCTGCCGTAACGACAGCGCTTCAGGCTATTCCTACAGCTTCAGCAGGCGCTCCGCATTGCCGTGAGCGATCTTT
>CAXTRL010000505.1:0-2193 GCA_964246575.1 uncultured Armatimonadales bacterium | reverse complement strand
CTGCGGCTCTTTCTGCACGAGCATAACATCAACAAACTAAATTAGACCACTACCTGATTTTGATGTCGTATGCGGTTCCCGACGACGTGCTGCTGCCGTATCTTGCGCCGGGGCTGGAACTGGATCGGTGGGACGGGAGCGCGTGGTGCAGCCTGGTCGCGTTTGATTTCACGCAGGCGCGGGTGCTGGGGTGGAGTGTCCCCTACCCCAAGTCGCTGTGCGATTTCCCTGAGTTCAACCTGCGGATTTATGTGACCCAACGCGGGCAGCGCGGGGTCGTGTTTGTGCGGGAGCTTGCCCCAAACCCGCTAGTGTGCGGGCTGGCAAAGCTGTTGTATAATGAACCGTATACGGCGGTTCCCATCACGAGCCGCGTGACGCAGATCGGCGACATGCGGCGGGTGCGGCATGATTTTGTCGTTGCGGGGAAAAAGCAGATGGTCGCGGTGTCGGCATTAGGGCCAGCACAGTTGCCGCCCGAAGGCAGTTTTGAGACGTGGGTGAAGGAGCAGGAAGCGGGCTTTAACCGTCAGCGGATGGGCGGCAAAGTGACGGGCTTCCGGGTCTGGCACCCGCCGTGGCGCGTGTACCCGGTGGAAGAATATACGGTCGGCGTTGACTTCGCCCATGTGTACGGCCCGCAATGGGAATTTTTGCAGGAGCGCGACCCGGACTCCGTAGTGCTGGCCGAAGGCTCGCAGATTGAAATTTACCCGAATAAAATACGATAGCAAGACAAGAAAGTAATTGGAACCATGCCGACTGATTTAGAAATTGCTCATTCCGTCACGCCCCGCCCCGTTGTAGATGTTGCCGCTGATTTGGGACTGACGCCCGATGACCTAGAGCTATACGGGCGCGACAAGGCCAAGATTAGCCTGCTGGCGCTGGAGCGGCTTTTGAGGACGCCGGATGCGCCGCGCGGCAAACTCGTTGTCGTGACGGCGATCACGCCGACGCCGGCGGGCGAGGGCAAAACAACGGTTACAATCGGGCTGGCGGAAGGGTTGTGCAAGCTCGGCAAGAAGGCGATTGCGGCCATCCGGGAGCCGTCGCTTGGGCCGGTGTTCGGCATGAAGGGCGGCGCGGCGGGCGGCGGCTTCGCCCAGGTGCTGCCGATGGAAGACATCAATCTACACTTCACCGGCGACATGCACGCGCTGGGGGCTGCGAATAATCTGCTGGCGGCAATGACCGACAACCATATTTACCAGGGAAACGCGCTGGGGCTAGATGTGCGGACGGTCGCACATAAGCGCTGTTTGGACATGAACGACCGGGCGCTGCGTGATGTGGTCATAGGTCTCGGAGGTAAGGCGAACGGCTACCCGCGCGAGTCGGGCTTTCAGATTACGGTGGCGTCGGAAGTCATGGCAATCTTATGCTTGTCGGAATCACTGGCGGACTTGAAAGAGCGGCTGGGACGGATTGTGGTCGGGCAGACCGTCAAAGGCCAGCCGGTAACGGCGTCCGATCTCGGCGCTTCGGGCGCGATGGCGGCGCTGCTGCGGGACGCCGTCAAGCCAAACTTGGTGCAGACGCTGGAAGGCACGCCGGCATTCGTGCATGGCGGGCCGTTCGGAAACATCGCGCACGGCTGCTCGTCGGTGCTGGGAACCAAGCTGGCCCTGCGCCTCGGCGATTATGTCGTGACCGAAGCCGGCTTCGGGTCGGACTTGGGATTTGAAAAGTTTTGCGACATTGTGGCCGCACTGCGAATGCCGGAGCTGTCGCCGGACGCCGTGGTTTTAATCGCCACGGTCCGCGCCCTCAAAATGCATGGCGGGGTGGCAAAAACTCACCTAAATAGGGAAGATGTGGAAGCCGTCAAACGCGGCTTGCCCAATTTAGACCGCCATGCCGCCAATGTCGGTCAGATCGGCGTTCCCGTGGTCGTGACGGTGAACACGTTCGCATCAGACACGCCTGCCGAAGTGGACGCTGTGGTGGCACACTGCCGGGAAAACGGCTGGCGTGTCGCCGTCAACAATGTCTGGGGCGCAGGCGGCGAAGGTGGGCAGGCGCTGGGTCAAGCGGTCTTGGACGCTTTGGAGACGCCCGGCGCGTTCCAGCCGATTTACGACGCGGCGCTGCCGATTAGGGAAAAGCTGAATACCATTGCGACCAGAGTCTATGGTGCGGACGGCGTTGAGATAAGCGCCGACGACCAATAGCATATCGCCTGGATGGAAG
>CAXTRL010000504.1:0-2205 GCA_964246575.1 uncultured Armatimonadales bacterium | reverse complement strand
GCGCAGCGTTACAGCCCATGCGACATCATCATCCCCAGCCCGCCGCGCATGATGAACGGCGACAAAATCAGCCCGCGCGGCTGATCCACTTCCACCCGCGCCGTCCCGGCCCCAATCGCCGCGCCCGCAACAACGTCCCCAACCGTGTGCCGGCGCAGGCGCACCCGTGAGTACGAAATCAGCGTCGCGCCCAAGTACCAAAGTGCCGCTTGATGCGGGTGCAGGTCGCTTTCCATCGTCGCCACCGCAAATGCTGCCGTCGCATGGCCGCTCGGAAAGCTGTCATGGGCGTTCGAGTCCGGCCGCTTTTCATGCACCAGATTTTTGAGCGCTTCCGACAGCAGCACGCTGGTTCCCAGGGCATCGGCAACGCGCAGGGCATGGCGCGTTCCGTAACGCCCGTCCGACAGCAGCGGCAGGCCCACGCCTGCCGCAAGATACAAAATGTTGCCGGACCCCGACGCGAACAGCGCAGCCTTGTGGTCCGGCGTGTCCGCGTGCGCCGACCCAGAAGTCAGCGCCAGGCAGACGACGGCAGGAACAGCAGACACTAGCTTGGTATAGGAAAAGTATCGGCGTTTGGCAGGAATAAGCATAGGTCCAAGTTCGGCGTGGGCAGGCGAGGTTCCTGCATACAGACCGCACAGGCCGGGGTTGTGGAAAACCCCGGCAGGAAATGTCCTTCGGACAAGGAGAGGCAATGCCTCTTGTCTTCATCTTCGTCCGCAGGACGCTTCTTTGCCGGGGTTTTCTCTACAATCGATAGACTGGCCCGGCATTCTCCCTACGCGCCTCCTGCCGGGTATAATCTTCCCATGATTCCTGAGACTCCTACTCCTCGCAACTCACCGCTTCTCGCCAGCCTCAACGAACCGCAGCAGCAAGCCGTTCTGCACGATCAAGGGCCAGTGCTGATCTTTGCCGGGGCCGGGTCGGGCAAGACCAACGCCCTGACCAAGCGCATCGCGTACCTTATTCAAGAGCGCTACGTCCGCCCGTACAATATCTTGGCCGTGACCTTCACCAACAAAGCCGCGGCTGAGATGAAGGAGCGCATCGCCAATCTGGTTGGCGACCTCGCCATGCGCGAGCTGTGGGCGGGGACGTTCCACTCCCTCTGCGCCCGCTGCCTGCGCGAGCGCGGGGCAATGATTGGCTTGGACAAAAACTTCGTCATCTATGACGACGGCGACCAGATTTCACTCGTCAAAGAAGCCGTCCGCGAGCTGAGTTTGGACGACAAGCAGTACGCCCCCCGCGCCGTCCTGTCCGCCATTTCCAAAGCCAAAGAAACTTTGCAGACGCCCGAAGACATCTTAAACGACTTCAGCGCGTCGCCGTATGAGCGGGCGGTAGGCCGGGCGTATCAGTTGTACCAGCAGAAGATGACCATTTCCAATGCGTTGGACTTCGATGACCTGATTATGAAGACGGTCCAGCTTCTGCGGGAGTCCGAGAAAGCGCGGGAGCATTACCAGAACCGCTTCCATTATGTCCACTGCGACGAGTTCCAGGACGTCAACGACAGCCAGTACCAACTGCTGACCTTGTTCAGCGGCAAGCACAAAAACATCTGCGTCGTCGGCGACGACGACCAATGCGTCGTCGAAGGCACCCCCATCTTGACCCCGTCCGGCTATGTTCCCGTCGAACAGATCCGCGAAGGCGACACCGTCCTCGCCGCCTGCGGCGGCCCGCATCTCGCCCTGGCGGTTGTCGAGAAAGTCATGGTTAATGACTACACCGGGTTAGTCCGCAACATCCAGACGCAACAAAGCGCAACCGTGCGCGTCACGCCAAACCACGTTTTGTTTGCTAATCCTTCCCAACATGCTGAGGCTGAAGCTTGGCGGGCGCTAGGCTACGGAGTAGAAGGTTATGGTGAGCCGGGTAATGGTGCGATGGCATATGATGACAGCCATATTAACATTCAGATGTTTTCTGGAGACCGCCAGCAATGGAAACAGACGCAGCAGGAGCCACTTTACAGCAAGCCAAGTTTCCGGGTGGGAACGTGGCTTCCCGGCCAAGACACTAATTATTGTGCTGCTTTTGATGATTACGATGATGCGTGGGATTATGGAAGGAAATTACAGTCGCGTACCGATGCTGACTGTGTGCGGCTGGGTGCTGTTCTTACGACTGCCGAAACGCCTTATCACACTGTCCATGCTGATCTGCTGACACAATGGCATGACGTTCCCA
>CAXTRL010000503.1:0-2213 GCA_964246575.1 uncultured Armatimonadales bacterium | reverse complement strand
CAGGTGCAGCTTCCGGGCGGCGGCACGGAGCTTCGGGTGCGGGACGGAGCGGGCGGCTGGCGCGTCTTCTTGACCTGGGGCGCGGACGAAACAAACGGCGGCGTCGCCGGGTTCTCGCCGGATAATTCTCAAATGTGGCTGATTAACAGCGTGGACGCCAATGCGTCCCGCCTGCTGGAAGTGGATTTAGACACGGGAGCCAGTGAAGTGGTCGCGGAAGACCCGGAATACGACGTCAGCAGCATCCTGCGCCATCCGAAGACCCGCGCCCTCCAAGCCGTCTCGTTTACCCGCGCCCGCACCGAATGGACTGCGCTTGACCCGGCGCTGCAAGCCGACTTTGAAGCCCTGAGCCGCGCGAGTGACGGCGACTGGAGCATTGAAAGCCGCGACCTCGCCGACGCCACCTGGATTGTCTCGTACCTGCGGGACAGCGGCCCACTCAGTTACTATGTCTACCATCGCGCATCCAAAACCGCCACGCTGCTGTTCACGACCAAGCCGGACTTGGACCAGTACACGCTGGCCCCGATGGAACCCGTCACGTTCCCAGCCCGCGACGGCCTTACTTTAAACGGCTACCTCTCCCTACCCGTTGGCTTACAGCCAACGCAGTTGCCGCTGGTGTTGCTGGTGCATGGCGGACCCTGGGCGAGAGATTTTTGGGGCTACAGCGGCTGGGTGCAGTGGCTGGCAAACCGAGGATACGCCGTGCTGCAAATCAATTTTCGCGGCTCCACGGGGTACGGCAAGGCGTTCTTGAACGCCGGCGACCGGGAATGGGGCGCGAAGATGCACACGGACTTATTAGACGGCAAAGCCTGGGCGATTGCGGAAGGGTACGCTGACCCGGACCAAGTCGCCATCATGGGCGGCTCCTACGGCGGCTACGCGACGCTGGCGGGCCTCGCGTTCACGCCGGACGAGTTCGTCTGCGGCGTGGACATCGTCGGCCCGTCCAATCTGCTGACGCTTCTGCAAACCATTCCGCCCTATTGGTCCACGCTGGTTGCCACGTTCTACAAGCGCATGGGGCGTTTAGAAGAAACGGACTTCTTGAAAGAACGCTCGCCGCTGTTTTCCGTAGACAAAATCACCAAGCCGCTTTTGATCGCACAGGGGGCCAATGACCCGCGCGTCAAGCAGGCGGAAAGCGACCAGATTGTGGACGCGATGCGGGCCGGAGGCTTGCCTGTCGAATACATCGTTTTTCCCGACGAAGGCCACGGCTTCGCCCGGCCCGAAAACAACTTGAAGTTCACCGCCGCCGCCGAGGCATTTTTGGCAAAGTACCTGGGAGGCCGGGCCGAGCCGGCGTCTCCTGAAGAAAGCAGCGAAGATTTGCGAAAGTAGAATCGCGCCCGGCACTTTATGCTCAAGAGAGCATTACTTCGTATCAGTGCCGGTGCTGAATTATTTAGAAAGAAACACCCATGCCCCAAGAAATCACAACCGAAACCGTGACGCTCACCGTCTCCGACGGGACTTCCATGCCTGCGTATGTCGCCCGGCCCACGTCGCCCGGCCCGCATCCCGGCCTGCTCGTGATGCAGGAAGCGTTTGGGGTCAACGCCCACATCAAAGATGTCACCGAGCGGTTCGCCCGCGAAGGCTACACCGCAATCGCCCCGGCGCTGTTCCACCGCACCGACGGGCAATTTGAGGGGACATACACCGACTTCGCGGCGGTCATGCCCCATATGGGAGCGCTGACCGACGCCGGGCAAACCGCCGACATTCAGGCCGCGTACCAGTGGCTGACCACCGACGGCGGCGCGTCGGCAGTCGCGTCCACCGGGTACTGCATGGGAGGTCGGGCGTCGTTTCTCGCCGACACTTTGCTGCCGCTCAAAGCGTCCGTGTCGTACTATGGCGGCGGGATTGCGCCGGGCGGTCCGCCGATGTTCCCCGCCCTCACCGAGCGTGCCGCCGACCTGCACGCACCCATTCTCATGTTCTGGGGCGGCAAAGACGACCATATCGGCATGGAAGCGGTCCGGGCGGTGGAAGACGCGCTGATCGCCGCCGGCAAGCCTTACGCACAGGTCGTCTTTTCGCTGGCTGACCACGGCTTCTTTTGCGACGCCCGCGAAAGCTACAACCCGGACGCCGCCCGCCAAGCCTGGGCGCTGACATTGGAGTTTTTGGCCACGCATTTGAAGTAGAAACCCCTCCTGCCTTGCTTCGCAGGGTCCCTCCCCGAAACGGAGAGG
>CAXTRL010000502.1:0-2216 GCA_964246575.1 uncultured Armatimonadales bacterium | reverse complement strand
AGGCGGTGATCAGCCGGTGCGCCGCTTTTTGCCGGTCATAGATCGCTTTGTAGCGTTTTCGATCATTGTCCGTCATCAGGTCAAACCAGACATAATGGCCGTACTCATGGGCGAACGTCGCATAGTCTATCTGAGCGGGGCCGGAGACGCGCAGATAGATCTGCGGCGGATTGTCCGTAAAGACGCCGTCTATTTCTTCAATGCTATCTTTGGCATTGCTTTCGTCATCTGAATTATTGCTATCGCTGTCAGGATCAAAGTGTAGATAATCGTCCATCGCGGCATCGGAAAGCGGCACGATTTCCAGCTTCTCCCGCGCTTGTTTGTCCCGCGCCTGGAACTTGGCGGGGATATGCAGGCGGGACCAGGCAAGCAGCGTGTGGGCCGTCGGCGCAGACGGACTAGCCATGCTGATCTGGGCCGGCGAGGGGCGAAGCAAAAGCAGGAGTAATGCCCCCACAAGCAGAATAGAACTTCTCGTCATGAATTTATTTTACCACTTTTTGCGCTAGGGAAGGCGGAAATAATTATGAACACAATGACGCAGGCAGAGGCGATCACGGGCGAGACGCCCGCAGAGCTGTTGAAAAAGCATTTCGGCTTTGCAGAGTTCCGGCCCGGCCAGGAAGTTGTCATTAATGCCCTGCATGAGCATCATGCCGCGCTGGCTGTGTTTCCCACGGGCGGCGGCAAATCGCTGTGCTATCAGTTGCCGGCCCTGCGCTACGAGGGTTTGACACTCGTGGTCTCGCCGCTGATTGCGCTGATGAAGGACCAGATTGATTTCCTGAAGCGGCACGACGTCGCGGCGGCGCGGCTTGACTCCTCGCTTTCGGGTGAAGAAGTCCGGGAAGTCACGGCGGGCATTGAAAGCGGCACGCTGAAGCTCCTGTATGTGGCCCCGGAGCGGTTCAACAACGAGCGGTTTGTCGGAATGCTGTCGCGCACCAAAATTGCCTTGTTTGCCGTAGATGAAGCGCACTGCATCTCGGAATGGGGGCATAACTTCCGGCCCGATTACCTCAAAATCGCCGAAGCCGCGAAAACCGTCGGTGCCGAGCGGGTGCTGGCGCTGACGGCGACTGCGACGCCGTCGGTCGTCAAAGACATTGAAGCGGCGTTCAACATTCCCAAAGCCGGCGCAATTGTCACCGGCTTTTACCGGCCCAATCTCAATTTAAGCATCATGCCGGTCTTGGCGAGCGACCGCGACGCGTTGCTGCTGAAGCGTATCGGCAAGCGCCCGCCGGGGCCGACCATTGTGTATGTCACGCTGCAAAAGACGGCGGAGCGTGTCGCCGCGCTGCTGGCGGCGGGCGGCTTCCCCGCCGAAGCGTACCATGCAGGTCTTGCCGACGACGTTCGGGCGGCGGTGCAGGACCGCTGGATGGCATCGGATTCCGGCATTGTCGTGGCGACCATCGCGTTCGGCATGGGCATCGACAAATCGGCAGTCCGCTACGTCTACCATTACAATCTGCCGAAGTCGCTGGAAAGCTACTCGCAGGAGATTGGCCGCGCCGGGCGCGACGGCCTCAAATCTACCGTGGAGCTGCTGGCTTGCCCGGAAGACGTGCCGACGCTGGAAAACTTCGCCTACGGGGACACGCCCACGGAAGCCGCGCTCAAATCGCTTTTGGATGATCTGCTGGGACGCGGCCCGGAGTTTGACTTGTCGCTTTACTCACTTTCCAGCCTCCACGACATCCGGCAATTGGTTCTGCGAACGGCGCTGACCTACTTAGAAATAGACGGCGTGTTCAAGCAGGGAACGCCGTTCTACGCCGGCTACGAAATCCAGCCGCTCCTCTCATTGCCGCAGCTTATCGCCAAGTTCCAGGGCGTCCATGCCGATTTTGTGCGTGACTTGTTCCAGTTTGCCAAGCAAGGCAAGATTTGGTATGCGCTGAACCCCGACGAAGCCGCCGAAGCTTTAGGCGTTGACCGCCGCCGCGTTGTCCGCGCCTTAGAGCATATTGAAGAACAGGGGTGGGGAAAACTGAAAGTCGCCGATGTCCGGCAGCGGTACACGCGCGGCCATGAGACTGAAGATGCGGACGCCCTCGCCGCTGATCTGGCCGAGCGCTTCACCCGGCGCGAGCAGGCCGAAATCAAGCGGCTGGGCATGGTGCTGAAACTTGTCACCCGCGAAGGTTGCCAAACAAACGCCCTGGTCGGCTACTTCGGCGAAAAGCGAGCGGAGCCGTGCGGCCACT
>CAXTRL010000501.1:1975-2219 GCA_964246575.1 uncultured Armatimonadales bacterium | reverse complement strand
GCTAAGTTCGCTCAAGTCGCCCATGTGGATACGCTGGCCGACCATGCCCGCGTCAATGACTTTCTGAGCCGGGCGGGAACGCGCATGAAGGCCAGCGATATTCTGGGTGAGACCGTCAAGTGGATCGTGCGCCTGGTCTTTGTTGAAATGGCGGCTGAGCAGTGCGGCTTGACCCAGGTGACGGCGCTGGTCAACGGCATTCTCGCGTATATCCCGCGCATTATCGTGTCCCTGCTGCTGCTGG
>CAXTRL010000501.1:663-1965 GCA_964246575.1 uncultured Armatimonadales bacterium | reverse complement strand
TGGCGAATCTGCTGGCGGGCATCGTGCGCGGCGCGGCATCCGAAGCAGGCATGAGCAGCTCCAGCCTTTTGGGCAAGCTGGCGTCCTGGGCTGTGATGGCGTTCGCCATCATCGCCGCCGTCAATGAGCTGGGCGTTGCCCCGGTTGTAGTCAACACGCTGTACATCGGGCTGGTCGCCGCGATTTCGCTGGCCTTGGGCCTTGCCTTCGGGCTGGGCGGGCGCGACACCGCCGCCCGGCTGACCGAGCAGTGGGTCGGACAGGCGCAGCAAACCGCGTCCAAGACCGCCGCCGCGTCCGATGGCTCCGCATCGGCGGCGCGTCCGGTTTCCGCTCGGACTTACAGCGAAAAGTAAGCTCTGCCCCGGCAGCAGGAACCCGGCACTGGAAGTGCCAGGCTACTGTTAAATGAAAGTCCCTGCGGGACTAAATGCCAGCAACTGCGGGCTAATCTTCAGTGTATGCCGAGGACGGCATTACTGCGTATATCATTCTGATTACTGCGTATCGGAGACACTTTCACACAACAGTAGCCCGGCACTTCCAGTGCCGGGTGAACTTTTTTCAGGCCCGCAGCACCGCGCCGAATACGACTACTAGGGCGAAATCAAACAACAACCCGTGCCACAAAATCGGCACGATGATGGAATGCGTCCGGCGGTACAGCCAGGCAAAAAAAACGCCTGCGCCCAGCACTCCCACCACTGCCGCTTCCGCCCAGCCGGGCCGCAGCAGCAGGCGCAGTACCAGGTAGTGCCAGGCGGCGAAGGCGAATGCCGTCCAGGTCGCGCCAAGCGTCCAGATTGTGTCGCCCGTGCCGCGCAGCTCGTTCAGCACCACGCCCCGCCAGAACAATTCTTCCAAAGTCGCGTTGATGATCACGAAATACACGCCGAACGGCAGCAGCCAGGCCGCCCGAAACCCACGTTCAGTGACCACATGGCGTAAATCTACGGCGTTAAATAAATCGCGGCCAATTTCGCTGTACACAAACAGCGTCAGCGGCAGGACCACGGCGATGGCCGCTGCCAGCGCCGCCCATTGCCGCACCGTCGGCCAGCGCAGTGCGCCGCGCCACAGCTTCCGCCCCCATACGGCGGCAGGCAGCAGGCACAGGCCATGATAAAACGCGAACGTCCACCCAATGCTGTCCAGGCGGTACATTCCCAGCCAAACCGCCGGCAGCGGCAGCAGCGTCAGCAAAACGACGATCATCAAGCGCCGGCGGGGGTGGGGGGCAGTCAGAGGCATAGCTTTCAGGGTAGCACACGGCGAAACAGCATGTCAAGGGAAGCAGGGCAG
>CAXTRL010000501.1:0-653 GCA_964246575.1 uncultured Armatimonadales bacterium | reverse complement strand
ATGAGCGTGTGCTAGAATAAACGAAAAGAATTCAAAGAGGCTTGTCCGTGACCATTCCTAACGAAACCCCAAACGAACCGCGCAATGTTGTGATTATCGGTTCCGGCCCCGCCGGACTGACGGCGGCGATTTATGCCGCCCGTGCCAACTTGAACCCGCTGGTGATTGAAGGCGGCGCCCCGAACCTGCCGGGCGGGCAGCTGATGATTACGTCGGACGTGGAAAACTTTCCCGGCTTCGCGCACGGCATCATGGGTCCCGATTTGATGGACCAGATGCGCCAGCAAGCAGGGCGGGTGGGGGCAGAGTTTTTGACCGAGAACGTCTCTGATGTAGATTTTTTGCAGCGCCCGTTCCATATCAAGACCGACGACGGTAAAGAGTTTTGGGCCAAGACCGCGATTGTCACGACAGGCGCATCGGCGAAGTGGCTGGGCTTGCCGACCGAAACCGCGCTGTACGGCAAAGGCGTCTCGGCCTGCGCGACCTGCGACGGCTTTTTCTTTCGAGGCCGCGAAGTCGTAGTCGTCGGCGGCGGCGACACCGCTTTGGAAGAAGCAAACTACCTGACCCGCATGGCATCCAAAGTGACCATTATCCATCGCCGGGATACGCTGCGCGGCTCCCAGATTATGCAAAAGCGGGCATTCGAA
>CAXTRL010000500.1:0-2222 GCA_964246575.1 uncultured Armatimonadales bacterium | reverse complement strand
ATGATTTTGCCGTCAAACACGTCGTACACGGACGCTTTGCGGGGCAGGCTGATGGTGCGCTGGCCGGTGAACGAGCCGTGAATGGTCAAAGAGCCGTCGGAGCCGGCATAAACCGTGTCGTCCTGGGCGTCGTAGACGGGAATATTCGCGTAAGCATACAAGCCGCGCAAAAGCTCGGTGGTCAATTGGGGATCGCCGAAGAAGACGGACTTCCAGCCGGCCTTATGCTCACGCACAGCCAGCGACGCCGCGCCGGTGGCGGCGTATTCGGCGATCACCGTCGCCTGCGGGTCGGACACGGCGAACAGCGGGTTCAGGATTTCGTCGGTTCCGAGGCGCTTGACGCCGCGTATTTTGTCGGTGATCGGGTGCTTGATGTCTAGTGCCGTGCTGCCGCCGCGCGAGTTCCAGGGCTGCTGGCGCAGGGCCATGCCGACCACTTCGCCGGCTTCTTCCGACGCCGGGCCGTTTTCGTCAAAGACGCCGGGCGCGTATAGCCAGGCCAGAGTTTTGCCGGGCTTTTGCAGCTTTTCGCGCACGGCGGCGCGTTCTTCAGTCGTGAGGCGCAGGGCATTGAGGAACAAGTACAGCTTGGCATCGGGGACGCTCGGCTGGGTCACGTCGCTTTGCAGGTAAAAGCCGACCGACGCCCCGGCACGCAGCAGCAGGTCGCGGGTGCGGCTGACCAGCGTTGCGCCGAGGCCATTGGCATCGGTTTTCAGATAGGCAAGAGAAGCTTCGTCTACGAACACCGCGACATCGGGCGGCATCGGCGCATTCGGGACAAGCTGCTCCCAGCGGGCCGACTCGCGGGCCAGGCCGCCCAGCTCGCGCCAGATGTCGGGACTTTGAAGCCAGCCCTGGCCCCACAAATCCATCCACGTCACGCCGGCCCGGTGGGCCAGAGCCGCTCCGAAATGGCGCTGGTGGATGGCCTGCGTGTCCGCGCCGGACGTGATTTTGGGGTTATAGGTATCATCGGTCTCGGCATCGGCGAGAAACGTCTTGGTGTCATCTTCCACCAGCCAGAGCTTGCCGCGCCCTGCGACCGAGTCCAGGGGCGCACCGAACGCCGACGGGCTGCCGACGCCGCGCCCGGCGTAGGAGTTCGGCCCGGCAATGATATCGAGATGGGGCGACTGAAGCAGCTTGCCGAGGGCGAGATGACCCGAATCGTTGCGGCCCGCGAATTCCAGCGTGTAGCCATAAGACGCGGCCACCAAGAGGCGGTTTTGGGACAGCGTCTTGATGGCTTCGGCCAGGCCGCTGATGATCTCCGCCACCATGTCGGAAGCGAAAAGGGCGTAGTCGGGCCAGCGGCCTTCGCGGCGGGTGGAATACAGCGGCGTGTCGGTCTTTTTCAGCACTGCCGCGATGCCGGGCCAGGCCGGAATCTGAGCGTCTTCAAACGTCAAGGCGCCATCGTGCCAGGCCGCCCGGAGGGCGTACAAGTTCTGGTACTTGGCATGAAGCCAGTTCTGGAACGCGGCTTGATTGAGCGGCGACTGGTCGTAGCCGGAAGTGGCGTCGTAGAACCATTCGCCCCGGTCCAGATGGAAGCCGATCACCCGGTCGCCGCCGGGCGTGGCTGGATCATTGAAGTGGGCAATCAAGGCATCTAAAGCATCCACGCAGTCCGCCCAGAACTCCATGGATGCCAGCGACACATCGCCCTCAAAGCCGTTGGAATAGTCCGCCATTTGGTCGGGGTGGGTCCTCGCCCAGTAATTTGTCGGGACAAACTGCAAACGAGGCAAGATGAAAGCTTCCGGGTCGGCAGCCAGCACCTGCGACACGAGCGCATCTATCGCGCCGAACGAGCGGTCGCCGTAAGCATTGCGGAACGGCAGGTACATGATCCCGGAAAACAGGTGAATGCCATTCGCCGCCGCTTCCCGAATCTGCGCGTCTACCGTTTCGCCGTCCCGTGCGGTCTCGGTGTTGACAAAAAAGAAGTACGGCGCATGGTCCGCGCTGTTGACGCGGATTTTGGACAAGCCGCGCGTTTGCACGGCAAGCGTGGCAGTCACGCGCGGCGGCGACAGGGTATCGGCGGGCGGCAGGGCACGGGCGACAAGCAGTGGGGCCGTATAAATCGGCGGGGCGGGCGGCGGGTACACCAAGAGGGCGTCATCGTCCTCATCTTCCACGGTTTCCGTTTCGGCGGCTTCGTCCGGCAGCAGCAGGGCTGACCCGGCGGCTTCCAGCATTTCCGTGGTGAC
>CAXTRL010000499.1:0-2254 GCA_964246575.1 uncultured Armatimonadales bacterium | reverse complement strand
AAAGCACAGCACGAAGCCGTAAGACACAATCGCAATGGTAACATACGCCAGCCAGAGCGTCCGGGTCAGCCCGAACACCACCAGCACCACAGTTGCCATGAGGCTGCCGGTCAGGAGCATACTTCGCTGCCGGGCCGGACTGCCCAGGATTGCCACCGTCAGCGCCCCGCCCAGAGCACCCACCCCGCGCACAGTTTCCATGAATCCGAACGCCGCCACCTGCACTTTGTCGGACGCATTCGGCAGCAGGGTGTAGCGGACAAAGACGGGAATCAAGACGTTGAACGAAAACGCGAATGTCCCGAACGAGCCGACCAAAATCACGAGGTTGCGGACTGTCGGCGTTCGCAGCACATATTGGAAGCCTTCGCGGGTGCTGTTCCAAACCCCGCGCAGCGTGTTATCGGCCTTCGCCCCATCGGCCCCCAACGCTTTCGGTGGCAGGCGGATCAGCAGCAGCCCGGCAATCACCGCCAGGGACAAAAACGCATTGCCGAGGAATGCCACGCCGATCTTGACCCGCGCCGCCAGCAGCAGGCCCGCCACTGCCGGGCCAAGCGCCCGCGCCGCGTTGAAGATGCTGGAGTTCAGCGCCACGGCGCTGGCGACATCTTCTTTGGCGACGATCTCCACCACAAACGACTGCCGGGTCGGCATGTCAAACGCCGCAAACAGCCCGGAAAGTCCGGCGAAGAACAGCACATGCCAGATCTGCACTTTGCCGTCCGAAGCGAGAATGCCGAGGCAGAACGCGCAGAAAATCAGCCCACCCTGCGTCACCAGCAGCATTTTCCGCTTGTCCACCCGGTCGGCGACAACGCCTGCCAGCAGGGTAAACAAAAAAATCGGCAGGCCGCCCGCAAAATTGACCCAGCCGGAGTAAAGGTTGGCGGCGGCCTCAATCGCCGCCGAAGGGTGCGCCGCCCCGCTGCCCGCCGCTTCGCCGGTCGTATGAAGCAGGTGGGCGGCGACCGGGTCCACAAGCAGAACAATCAGCCAGCCTTGCGCCAGGCTCTGCGCCCAGGTGCCGACAAGCGAGATAAGCTGCCCAATCCAGAAAATCCGAAAATTGCGGTTCTTAAGCGCCCGAAACGCGCCCGGCTTTGCGAGGGATGGCGGCGCGGCCTGCCGCTCCTGCGGCTTTTGGGGGTCGCGAGATTCTTCGCCGAGAACCTCGGCTTCAATAGGTGTGCTTGCCATACTTTCCTGTCCAATGAGTATCGAGAAAATCATACCCCGATTTGCAGAGATACCAGTACCAGGCCGCGCCCGGCGAGGCCGCGCAAAATCAGCGGCAGCGCGTCCGCCGTGGGGGCGTTTCCCGGCCCGTCATGCAGCAGTACCACCGAGCCGGCGCTGGCTCTGCTTGTCACCTGCTCTGCAATACGCCTGGGGTCTGCTTTACGATAATCGCGGCTATCTAAACTCCATGCAGTCAGGCCGTAGCCGACCCGGCGCAGGGTCCAAACTAGCGTCAGCGACTTGAAGCCGTGCGGGGGGCGCACCCAGGGCGCAATCGCGGCATGGGGGCAGGCGGCACGGATCGCTGATTCGGCTTGGGCGATTTCTTTCCAAATCGCCTGCCGGCTTTTCAGCACAAACGCTTCATGCGTGTGGGCATGAATGCCGATGGCATGGCCTTCAGCGGCAATACGTTTTACAATGTCCGGGTGCCGGGCCACGGCTTCGCCCAGCACAAAAAACGTCGCGCGGACGCCTTCCGCTCGCAGGATGTCCAGCACGCGCGGCGTCGTTTCTTCCGACGGCCCGTCGTCAAACGTCAGCGCGATTTTGTTGCTGCTACTTTTAGGCAGCCGCGTCAAGATTGGCAGCCCCCAGCGCAGCGGCGCGACGAAGACGAAGACGAAGTACAAACAAAGCGCCGGAGTAAAGAACAGGCCCAGCGCATGCGGCCCGGTCAGCGGCCACCCCAGCAGCCAGTGGGCTGCTCCGCCCAGCACGGACATTTGCCCGGTCCGCATGGCGATGATTTGGTACACGGGGCTGATCGGCTTCAACGCTCCACAATCCGGGCTTTCATAGCGGAAGCGACCAGCGGCCAGGACATCGGGCGCGGGCGCAGGTACGCCCCGATCCCCGGCCCGCTTTCGGTGTGACCATCCCAGCGGGCTTCGGCGCGGCAGCCTTGCTCGAAGGGGGCGGCGCCGAGCAGACCGGCACAGAGGAGGGTGCGGGCGGTGGAACTCACGCGGGCGCGGAGGCGGGTGCGTTGAGCCGACCAGCTTCGGGGAAG
>CAXTRL010000498.1:0-2256 GCA_964246575.1 uncultured Armatimonadales bacterium | reverse complement strand
CGTCTGCCCACAACTCGACAGGGGACTTGGCCGCCAGCGCTTCTTCCACTAAAGCGATCATTTGGGCCAGCGTCGTGTCTGAGCCAACACGGGTGACTTCCACTAAAAGCGGCGCATCGGTGGCGACTGTGCCGCCGGTCAGTGCGTCCCCCACCCGCTTGGCGACCGGGCGGGCTTCCCCGGACAGCAGGCTTTCATCTACCAAAGCCGCGCCTTCGGCAACGCGCCCGTCACACGGGATGCGCTCGCCGGGCCGGACCACCACGCGGTCCCCGACGCCCAGCTTGCCCAGTGCGACCAGAACTTCCCGGCCATCCGGCGACTTCACCAGCGCCTTGCCCGGCAGCAGGCCGTACAAGAGGGCAATCGCGCCGGTGGCCTCCGATCTTGCCCCGGCTTCCACAAACTTTCCGACCAGCACCAGCGCGACCAGCATGTCGGCGGTGTCGAAATAGACATGGACGCCGCCCCGCGCGACAACCCACAGGCTGTACGCAAACGACGCGGCGACGCCGACCGTAATCAGACTTTCCATGATTGCCGCGCCGCGCCGCGCCGCGCCCCAGGCTTTTTGGAGCAGCGGCCAGCCCGCCCACAGCACCGGCAGAGACAACGCAAGCTCGGCCCGTGGCCCCCACCGAACAAAGTCCGCAGAAACCGACACGGGAGCAAAAAACTCGGCATAAAACGGGAGCTGGAACGTGCCGGCGCTGAACGCAAAAAAGACCGCTACCACAGCCCGCACCATCAGCGCTTTGCGGGCGCGGCGCTGGGGCGTTTCCGCGCCGGTGCCTTCGCCGGAATACGGCTCCGCGCTGTACCCCAGCCGCCGGATGGCGGCGCTGAAGGCTTCCGGCGCAACGCGGGCGGGCTTGTAGACAATTTTCACGATGTCCGACGCGAAATACACGCGGCTGCGCTCGACGCCTTTGATCTGCCCCAGCGCATGTTCAATGAGCCACGCGCAGGACGCGCACCACATGCCGCCGATTTGGAATGCCGCTTCCCGCGTCGTGTCCAGCCCGTCTCCTTTCGCCGCCAGCGTTGGGGCCGCCCCCCCCGGTTCTGGGGGAGCTGGAACAGAGTCAGGCCGCGCAATCAGGCCCATCTGAAGACACTGCTGGTACAGTGTCGTCTGAGTCGGGTCCTGCCCGCCGCCGATTTGATCGCTTTCCGCGAGTATCTGGTAGACCTGCCGGCACCCCGCGCAGCAGAACGTGTGCGCCCGCGCCCCGATCTCCGCTTCAACCGGCGCTCGCGCCGGCAGCCCGCATAAATCGCATAAAGTTTGCTGAATGGCAACCGCCATAGTTACGTTTAGTTTCTGAGTCGTGGTAGGGCAGCTAGTCTTTAACAAATACTTCTAGCTGATCTTTCGTTTTAATCATTTTTTTAACTCCGCCGACAGATTTTTGCTTGTGTTCAATCCACATAATCTCTGATCCATCCTCGAAGTCTTCGTAAACTGCCAGTAGACTTGTTAACCCTTCGAAGTGCCATTGTCCTGACTCTGATTTCCAGTCGTGAAGTTCACGCCGTTCCATTGCTTTTTGGTAGGCCGTTTCTGCATCGTCTGCTTGGACGAGTACAAGGTTTTCCCAAACTAAGAAACGCTTTGTTGCGTTTTCAGGATCAATCCCATCAGGAACAAAGCGAAGCAATTCAGTGGCGACATACCAGCCCACGGGACTTTTGTGTTTGTCAAAATTATCAGCCATCGTTTTCAGCCTCCGCTTAGGATAGAGACGGTGTCGTCTAGTCCTCGTCTTCGTCGCGGAACACGGTGTATTTCACGTCTTCGCTGTTCTCAAAGATGCCGTGTTTGACAGCCCACAAGAACGCGCCGAGCGCGGCCATTCCCATCAGCGCCCCCGTCGCCAGCAGGGGCCAAATACTGCTCATCATACTCTTATTATGGACAGCGCCCCGGTAATTGTCAAGAAAACGGGCGTTATAAAAAATTGGGCGTGAGGATGCGAACGCGGCTTTAGAGCGTCCCGCCCATCGCCGCCGGCAAAGTCACACAGACAATCCGCCGGCGGCGCGATATAACTGGCGGCGCGGCTACATTGCCTGCTCTGTGGAACGCACCAGCAGCTCGTTGATGCTGACATGGGCCGGCTGGGTCACGGCGTACAAGACGGCGGCGGCCACATCCGAGGCATCCAGCACCCGCATCGAGTTATAAACCGCTTCCATTCCAGCACGCGTCGCTTCATCCGGAATGTGGTTGTTGATTTCCGTCGTCACGCCGCC
>CAXTRL010000497.1:0-2281 GCA_964246575.1 uncultured Armatimonadales bacterium | reverse complement strand
GGCCTCCCCCCACCGGCCGTTCACGGCGGGCTTCCACAAACAGCAAAGCCGCCGGTGCGTTCGCACCGGCGGCTTTGACTTTGTCACTGGCTGGGAAGCCGGTGCAGATGGCCTTTTGGGGTAATGACCGTGTCATGGCGTTTGGTCCCGTTTTTGCGGCCCACCACTGAGTTCTGGCCGACGGCGCGGTGGGCGTTAACCGTTAAGTTCTGCGTGTTCTTGCGAGTGCCGTACTGAACATCTTTGGCCCCTTTGCGTGTGGACTTGCTGACATTCTCGCCGGCCTTGCGAAATGGGTACTGAATAGACTTGCCCAGCTTGTGCAGGGAATTGCTGTCATGCGGCTCCGGCACCGCGCCCCGGTCAGGCGTCTGCGCGAACGCTGGAACGCCGACAAGCAGCAGCGCTGCCGCGATCAAAAATGGTTTTGTCATGGAACTATTCTCCTAATATCAATCCCCTAATATCAATCCCCTAAAATGAGCTGGTCAAGCAAAGCACGCGGCGGGTTTGGGTGCGGCCAGGCAAACGCATGGCGGAACGCGGCGTCCTGACAAGCCGCAAGCTGGTTGAAATCAATCACGTCCTGGGTCAATAAATTCTCGAATTCCCACGGCAGACGGACATTGTGCAGCCCGGCATTGTCCGTGCAGATCACCACATCCACGCCTGCCGCCTCGCACCGCTCGAACACTGTACGGAGCGCAGAAAGGTCGGTCAAAGTTCCCGTTTTCAGGTACGTTGTCGGGCAGACTTCCAGGCATTGCCCCCGCGCGGCGACTTCCGGCAGCAGCTCAGGATACCGAAGGGCAATTTGGATGCCGTGACCGATGCGCGACAGATGCGGCAGCAGGGCCGGGTGGCAGCCGTCCGCCGTTTCAAACAAATGGCCGGTCGTTTTCATCCCCTGCTCCCGCGCCCGGCGAAATAAGCCGACCCACTCCTCCAGCCGCTCGGCATAATAAATGTCCGGTCCAGCTAGGTCCACGCCGCAAACATAGTGTGGCAGGCTGAGCGCCAAATCCAATATAGCCGCGTTGACTTCCAGCGGCAGCCGGGAATGCATACATAAGATTTGACGCATCAGCAGCGGGTAGCGCGGGTCCTGGCCGGCGTCGCCGACGGCCATCACAACGTCTTTCATTTGGGCAATGCGGTCCGACATAGAAAGCACCGGATCGGTGCGGTAAAACGGCGTATGCCGCAGCTCCAAATAGCAGATGCTCTCAAAGACATACGCGCCGCGCACCAGCTTGGACACGAAATAAGGCAGCGTTTCCAGGGTTTGGAACGGCTCCACTAAAGCGTGCAGCTCCAAATACTCGGCGAGCGAGGCTCGCGGCTTGGTGACATACGCTTCAAAGTCTTCATATTGGGGAAACTCAGCGGCAAGAGGATGGCTGTTGCGAAGGAGGTAGCGCCAGAAGACGCGCGGGACAACAGCGCCGCCTAAATGGCGGTGCAGCTCGGCATAAAGGGACATAATACAAGAAAGTGTACCCGGATTTTGGCGAACTAGCCGCTTTTTGGTGTTCGTTCTTCTATACGGCCGTCTTCATAGCCAATCACAAGGCGCTGGCAGAGGCCCACAAACAAGCCGGATTCCACGACGCCGACAATGGCTTTAAGCTGCTGTTCCAGCGCATCCGGCGCGGGCAAGG
The DNA here is from genome assembly GCA_964246575.1 of uncultured Armatimonadales bacterium. GTDB lineage: Bacteria > Armatimonadota > Armatimonadia > Armatimonadales > Capsulimonadaceae > JANXMY01. The sequence continues at coordinate 620 of CAXTRL010000497.1, read as the reverse complement.
GAGCGCCGAACGCTAAATCCAAGATGTACAGGCCATCATCGCTCAAAAACGGCTCTTGACTCAAAAGGCGGCGCGGGGCGGGGACGCCGAACTGTTTTTCAATCTTGGCCTGCGTCCACTGCCAGGCATAGGGCAAAATGGCAACCGGCAGCGGGCGTGCGCCAAGCGTGGCTTTGACTTTGCCTTCGTCCACAATGATTATTTCCATACGGGTTGCCGCCGCGACAATTTTTTCCCGCACCAGCGCCCCGCCGGCGCCTTTGATCAAGCGAAACTCCGGGTCTACTTCATCCGCGCCGTCTATTGTGATGTCAAAGAAGGGAACAGCGTCAAATAGGGCAAACGGCAGGCCATAGCTTCGGCCCAGTTCTTCAGAGTCGCGGGAAGTGGCGATGCAGCGCAGGGAAAGTCTTTCGGCTTGGAAGCGCTGTCCGAGAGCTTGAATGGCATACACGGCAGTGCTGCCCGTGCCGAGGCCGACGGTCATGCCGTCTTGAACGTAGGACACAGCGCGTTCAGCGGCAATCTGCTTCGGATTCATGCGCGTTCCTATCGGGGAAATAAAAGAAAAATTTTGAGGAGAAGAAAATGCCGAGAAAGAGACTCGAACTCTTACAGGG
>CAXTRL010000496.1:0-2292 GCA_964246575.1 uncultured Armatimonadales bacterium | reverse complement strand
TTCGCGGTTGTCCTTGTCCGAAGGACACCTTCCTGCCGGGGTTTTCCACAACCCCGGCGATCTTATAATTGAGAAAGTCCCTATGAACAACGCCAGCAACGTCACCATCATGCCCGGCAGCGGCTACGAGAAAACCGGGCAGTTCAATCTGCGGACCAAAACGTACACGGCCCGGACCGTGACCGATTGCCTGCTGCAAGCCAAGCAAGAGCTTGGCCCGGACGCGATTATTGTCAGCCGGAAGCAGTACAAAAAGGGCGCGTTGTTTGGCCGGTGGGGCGGACGCGAGATGGTGGAAATGACGTTCGGCACTTACCAGCAGCCAGCCATACCGCCTAGCCCCAGCCTGCGCTACTCCGGCGGCGAAAAGCCGGGCGAAGCCGAAGCGGCACGCATTCAAGAACTGGAAGAAAAGCTGGCAAAGCTGACTGCAACGATCCAGGGAGCCGGCCCAGCGCCGGCGGAACAGCCGAAGCCCAAGCCTGCCCGCGCTCTACCCACGTTCGTGCCGGCGTCCCTGCAAACCGACCCGCAGAGCGCCGGAGGCGCAGCGCAGATGATCGCTCAGGAGCCGCCGCCCGCCCGCAGCCGCCGCCGCAAAGAGGCCGTACCAGCCCCGGTTCCCGTGCCGGAAGAAGGCTACCCCAGCCTCATGCAGCAGCTTTTAGACGCCGACATTGCCGCGCCGCTTGCCAAGCAGCTTATAAGCGAAGTCCCGGCAGGGCTGACCACGTCCGATGCCGCGACGTTCCTGCGGACCGTACTGTCCCAGCGTTTGCGGATCTCAAACGGCGTGGATGCCCTGCCGGCGCAGGGCAAGATGCGCCTGCTGGCCTTTGTCGGCACCACCGGCGTCGGCAAGACCACCACTATCGCCAAGCTGACCGCCCGCTACGCCCTGATGGAGCGGCGCAAAGTCGGGGTCATCACGCTGGACACGCAGCGGATCGGCGCGGCGGAACAATTGCAAAAGTACGGCGAGATTCTGCGCGTTCCCGTCAAAGTCGCCCATGACAAATTAGAATTGATCGGGCAGCTTGAAGCCTATGCCGCTGAAGGCAAAGAAATTGTGCTGCTGGACACGGCAGGCCGCTCGCCCAACGAAATGATCCCGCTGGGCGAAACCGCGCATCTGTTTGAGGGGGTGGGGGCCGTGCAAAAATATCTCACGGTCCCTGCCGTGCTGGGGCAGCGGGACATGGAAAACATCGTCACCAAGTTCCAGAACATTTTCACGCCCGACGCCGTAATTTTGACCAAACTGGATGAAGCCTCCGACCACACCTGCTTTGGCCGCCTCTTGACGCTGCAAGCCAAGTTCGGCCTGCCGCTGGCGTTTGTTACCACCGGCCAGCGCGTTCCCGACGACATTGTCCTGCCTGATGCCCACGCCATTGCGTCCCGCATCTTGTCTGCGCCGCTGCTATAAAAAAATGTGTTTAGCTTTGTAACTTTTACGCCATATTAGTTGTATTGTTCAATAGCTATGCCTGCCGGGAGCGTGAAGGAGGGCCGGGAAGTTGACTATTTTAGACCTGCCGCAAGTTCCACTGATGCTGTCGCACTATCAAAGTGCTCAAACCGAAGTTCTGTCTGTCACCGGGTACATGGATGCGTTCACTGTCCCCACACTCCAGCCGGCCCTGCTGGCGACGGTGGAGCGTTTGGACCACCCCAAAGCGGGCGTCTTGACCGTGGACATCAGCGGCGTCCGCTTGATTGACCACGACGGCCTCCAAATGCTGCTCCGCGTCCGCGAGAAAATCACCGACCAGGGCCGAACGCTTGTGATCCGCCTGCGCCCCGGCTCCCAGCCCGAAACCGTCTTCCAGGGCAGCAAGCTCGCCAGCGTTCTGAACGCCGCCTACGAGACTGCCGCTTAAAGTTCTTGCCCTGTATAGGAAATGGAAAAAGCCAATCCCAAATGGGACTGGCTTTTTGTATGTTATGCCTCAGCAGCTATTTACATCCGGTGCTGAACAGTTAAAACAACCGTGGTTCCGGTGCTGCCGGTCAGGAGAAACACAGAGTCGGCGGAGCGGAGCATGAGCCAGAAGCCGTGGCCGAGGGATTCTTTTGTGCTGTAGCCAAGCTCCAGCGCCGCACGGGGAAGCTGGGACAAGCTGATGCCTGTGCCGTGGTCGGAAATCCAGACCTGCACTGCGCTTTCATCGCCTCGGATGGCCGCTTCTCCGCCGCCGCCATGCACCACCGCGTTCATGGCCGCTTCTCCCACTGCGGTTGAGAGGCAGTTCTGCTCATCATCCGTGAAATGCCGGTCCTCGGCGGCTG
>CAXTRL010000495.1:0-2301 GCA_964246575.1 uncultured Armatimonadales bacterium | reverse complement strand
ATAGAAGTTTCCCAAGCGGAAGAATGCCTAAGAGCGTACACGCAAATCAGCCGTGATGCGCTCATCCCTATCAGCGACCCGCTTGAATACAAGCCGCAGGAGATCGTTCTCACCTACGACCTGCATCAGTACGCAGGCGTAATACAGGGCGGCAAAAGGCTGATTCTCATTAACGGCTGCGCCCGCTCAAGCATTCCTGTCTTTGCCACCGCTGTCGGCAAACCAGCAACCAACTCTGACTGGCCCAATTTGCTGGGTCGCTTCTCCGACGGCGGCTCCGCGTTCCGAGCAGCTTATGATCCCGCCGCCCGCCGCATTATCTACTGCGTTTGTGACGATTGCATCGAGCCGCAGCCGACCCAAGCATACGGGCGATTTCAATGGGCATCATTAGTTTGAAAAAGTACGCTCCGTCCCGGCGGCTTGCCTGAATTGCGGCCTGCCGCCAAACGAGGCCGCCGCAGGTATAATAGGCTGGCCGGCAAACAAAGGCGGCACTTAATCTATACTTTGCACTCCGTTTCAGGACAACAAGTTGATGATAGCCAGCAACAAGCGCAGGTGTGGTTTTACTCTTGTGGAACTGCTGGTCGTCCTCGGCATTATCACCCTGCTGGCGGCAATTTTATTGCCGATCTTTCTAGCGGCACGGGAGCGAGGAAGAGCGACGGCCTGTGCCAGCAACCTGCGGCAACTGCATTTGGCGTTCTCCATGTATGCGGCTGATAACGGTGGTTACTTACCCCCGTATATTACGGAACCTAATCGCCAAGTAACGCGGCCCGATGGAACGACGTTTCTGGTGCCGGATCAAAGCCAAGAACTGGTCGCCAGTGTAACGCCCTATGCTCAAACGGCAGGCATTTGGTTCTGCCCTGACGATCCATTCGCGGGTCAAGAAGCGGTTGTGAATGGTCGTGAGTATAATAACACTGACACAAGCTACTATTACATCGCAGGCGTTCGTTACGTTCAAGGCATCCTGCGGCCCATGCACTTGGATATCTCTGATCCTGCGGTATTTCCGTTTTTAACGGACTGCAAATCAGGAGGATTTCTCGGGCAGCCCACGGCGGATGGTCCAGGGCCGTATTCCCATAATGGAAAGTTTCAGACTCTCTTTCGTGATGGGCATGTAAAACTTCGCCCCTGGAACGGTGCGGAATGGATGCAATGACAACTTACAATGATCTCAATGAAGGAGAAAGACGCGAATGAAGATCGGTATGCTGACCGGCGGCGGGGATTGCCCCGGATTGAACCCAGCGATTCGGGGCGCGGTGATGCGCCTTTTGGACTACGGCGACGAAGTGATCGGCTTCACGCAGGGCTGGAAGGGCCTGGTGGAAGGCAACACGGAAGCGCTGACGCTGGAACGCGTGGAAGGCATCATCAGCGAAGGCGGGACCATTCTGCGGTCGTCGCGGACGAACCCGTTTGCGGCAGGAAAAGAAGCGCAGCTTGAAGGCGTGCTGGCAAATATCAAGAAGTTTGAGCTGGATGCGCTGATTGCACTCGGCGGCGAAGACACGCTCGGCGTTGCGTCCAAGCTGTACACGCAGCATGGAGTCAAGACGGTCGGCGTGCCGAAAACGATGGACAACGATTTGGACCTGACGGATTACACGTTTGGCTTTGACTCGGCGGCGTCGGTGGCTTTGGAGTCCATTGACAGATTACGCGACACGGCAAAGTCCCATGACCGGGTGATTGTGGTCGAGATCATGGGCCGCCATGCCGGCTGGACCGCGCTGTGGGCAGGCGTCGGCGGCGGCGCGGACTATATTGCCATCCCGGAAGTGCCGCTGGACATGGACGTGATGTGCCAGCATCTCCAGGCCAATTATGCGCGGGGCAAGACCTGGGGCATTGTGGCGGTTAGCGAAGGAGTCGAGATCGCCGGAGCGCAGAAGGCTGATGACGCGCAGCTAGACGCTTTCGGTCATCATCAGCTCGGCGAAGTCGGCATTGGCCCGGCAATAGCCAAAGAAATCGAAAAGCGAACGGGCATCCCGACCCGCGACGTTGTTTTGGGCCATGTCGTGCGCGGCGGTGCGCCGACCCTGTTTGACCGCATTTTGGGAACCCGCGTCGGCATCAAAGCCGCCGATTTGGTTCATGAAGGCCAGTTCGGCGTCATGGTCGCCCAGCAGGGCCTAAACATTGTTGCCGTTCCTATTCAGGACGCCGTGAAGCAGTGGAAGCTGGTCTCACCCGCGCTGTACGAGGAGTTCCTGACGACGTTCAACAAGTAGAAAGCGGCCCCCTCCCCCGTCGGAACGAGAGAGGGGAGCAATACAG
>CAXTRL010000494.1:0-2323 GCA_964246575.1 uncultured Armatimonadales bacterium | reverse complement strand
CTGCTGCTGGAAACAGATCACGGAACCACTCGGCAAGAGGCGTCCCCAGCGGGGCAAGCGACCGGCGTGGTCCATGAAGCGCGGACGCGACGCCGCAAATAATCCGGCAGGCTTCGTCATCGCTCCCATTTTGGCCCATCTCCACCAGCGACTTGCCGCCTGTGGCCCGCTCCAAAAGCACAACGTCGCCGTCCCATGCCAGAACTTCGGCGGCTCCCCATCCGCCCCACCAGCGCATTACCGCGCCGCCAAACTTTTCTTCCGGCACAAGCACAATTTTGAGCATCGCCGGGGCATTTTGGTAGATGACCGGCAGCAGGTAGCTGGTGGAAGTTGTCATCGGCTCGCCGTCGGGCGTCAAGTTCCAGCGGGTGAGGTAATCTTGAAACATGCGTTAATGATCGGAAGAGATAAGAACCATGACATAAATGTCACGGCTACATGGCGCGGACGCTACGAAGTACCGCTTCGCGGCACTGGGAATATATCTGTGTGGCTTTATCTTAACTTCTTAACCCCGCGAAGCGAGTGTTTTGTGGCGTCCGCGCCATGTAGCCGTGACATTCATGTCATGGTTCCTATTTCTAAAGATACTTTGAAAAAGAAGCAGCGAGGCTGTACGCAGTTAACCTTGCGGCTTCACTGCGAAACACCTCGCTGCTTCTGCTAGTTCTGAAGAATGCGGCCCGAAGGCCGGAAACGACGAAACGAGACTTCTGGGTTGGGCTGGTGGCAAAAGTAGCCAGTCATGACCCGCAGGTGAATCTCACCCGTAGGTTATAAGCCGCCCCGAAGGTTAAAATGACTAACCTTCGCCACCGCCCTGTAAACTATGGTCCAATATAAAATCCTCCTTCTATGTTGAGATAACCTATTATACCACCAATGCGCTGAAATCATTCCAATTATTTTGGGAGTTTTGTTTAGCGGCTTTAGGCCTCTTCCTGCTCGGATTGGGCTAGCGGAACGGCGCTTTTGATCCACGCCGGCAGGAACGGGATAAAGAACGCAGCCAGCGCCGTAAAGCCGAGGCCGAAGCCGAGGGCGCAAAACCAGCCGTGCGTGATGGAATGGCCGTTTGCGGGGCCGAAGTAGTCGTACAATGTGCTGCCGAACTTGTCGCACAGCACCAAACTCAGCGCCAACGCCGCCTGCATCAGCCCGTACACCGTGCCTTCAATCTTCGGCGGACACGCCCGCGCTGCCAGCGTATTCAGGCAGACCGCCAAAAATAGGGCCATGAAGCTTGAGCCGAACACGGCGTAGCGCACGGACGGAGCGTTGTGCATCGTCATCATGCACAAGTAGACAGCGCAGTCGGACACGACCGCGCCCCAGACCAGGGTCCGTACCGGCAGCTTACGTGAAACCGCGCCGAATGCCAGCAGCCCGGCCAGTGACCCCGCCGCACCCCACTTATCCAGCTTGCCGATGAAGTCTTTGGATAAATGCAGCACATCGGTCTGGTAGTAGGTGGAAGCCGTCATCAAAAGCGGCGTCACATACAAGTAAAACAAAAACGCCGTGATGACCCAAAGGCCCGGCGTTCGGGCCGCGTCCCGCAGCGCCGCCCGTGTCCCTTCCCGCTCGGCGTTCTTTGCGGCCAGACGCGCCGCCGCTTCTTCCGCCGTCGCCCGGCCTCCCGCTGCACGCCGGTCGTCCAGCAGCAGCGCCAGCGGCACGAACGCCAGCGACAGCAGCGCGGCGACCCCGAACGTGTGCGGGTACGTCCAGTTTTGCGTGACGTAGCCGTCTAAATCACCTGTGTAGGCGATACTGAGCGCTAACGGAACAAATTGCGACAGCGATTGCAATGGTCCAAACGTCCCGGTCCGGTTGCCGACTGAGACCATCACGGCGTTTATCAGAACACCTGTCATCGCGCCGCCGGACCCTGCGACCAAGAGCAGGCAGACTAAAGCCGCATAATGGTAGTGGTGCAGCGACATCAGCCCAGCGTAACCGAGTGCCATTACGACCGATGCCAGCACGAAATATGTGCGCCGGTGCCAGCCGAAAAGCGGATACAAATCCGACAAGCCGCCCATGAACGGCTGCAAATACGCCGGAATGTTGATGATCAGCAGCAGTGTCCCAACACCGCTCGCGCTCAATCCCAGCACGTCTTTATAAAGAAACGTCAGCTTGTTGCCGGTAATCGCGCCCAGCACCCCGCCCAGCGCCGCCGTTGCTGCGATCAAAAACACTGTCCGCCAAAGCGCATCCCGCGAGATAGTGCCTTGAACAGAGAGTGGCCGTTCCACAACCGTCATGCCGCTGCCTCCGGCTTGGTCGCCAGGGTTTGCGTACTTCGCGCCCAGGC
>CAXTRL010000493.1:0-2332 GCA_964246575.1 uncultured Armatimonadales bacterium | reverse complement strand
GATCACCGCACATGATGAGTACTTCGAAAAACTAGATAAACCGCAGGTGACAGATCAAAGCTTGGGCGGCGAGTGAGGTTACAAGTCTCGGCAAGCAGGGAAAAATACAATATGGCTCATCTTTGTCCCCATTGCAGCGGCGAGATTGCCGACGGAAGCGTGCAGTGTACCCATTGCGGCCAGCCGCCGGCCGCAAGTTCTCTGCAAGACCCGCAAGCAGACGGCGACCGTCGGTTCCCGTTTTGGACCATCCTGCCCTGGACACTGCTTGCGGCGGCGGCACTGCTGTTTCTGCCCCACCTGCTTCGCAGCAGCCAGGCGGTGCCGGTTCCTGCCGCGCGGCCTTTGACCGCTCCCCTGCCGTCTTCCGCCGCGCCGGATTCTGCCGCTGTTCCTGCCGCTTCCGCGCCGGTGCCGATTGATCCCGCTGCTGTTCCGCTAACTGTGACGCTGTCCAGCGCCGGCAGCAGCCGGCATGTTCCGGTGGGGAAGCCGGTGATGATCTCGGCGTATGCTTCTTTGCCGCCGGGCCAGAGTGCGACCCTTGCCATCTCCTACGGCAAAGACGGTGGCCCGAAGACGCTTCTGACGCTGGCTCAAGGCAGCCTGTCCAGCGCGGCTTGGACGCCGACACGGCCCGGACGCTACCGGTTCACGGCAAGCGCCCTGGACAGCCGCAAAAACGGCGCATTTTCCCACCGCATGACCATCATTGTGGATGCACCGCCCCCGGTTGCTGTCGCGGCCAGGCCGGTCCCTGCGGAAATTCCGCCGGCAGCATTGACAGCCGTAAAATTGACGCCAGCAAGGCCGAGGACGCTGAGGCCGCGCAAGGTTGCCGCCATGCCGAAGCCGCGTGCCAGGGTCATCGCCCGTCCCCAGCCGTACCATGTTGCGGCAGCCACTTTCAGAGTCAAGGGCATCGCGGACACGCTGGCCGGGGCGCTGCGGCAGCGTGGGTTTCATGCGTTTGTTCGGCCCGGCGCACGCAGCCAGTACCGAGTGGAAACCGGCGATTTCGCTGAGCGTGCCGATGCCCAAAAGCAGGTGCAGCTTTTGCAGCGCGACGGCTACCCATCGTCCCTGTTCCAGACGCATTAATTCAAACGAGTTATGTGCAGGGAACTTTTCGGCAGGCCGCAGCCTTTTTTCTTTACCGCTCCATTGTGGTAGAATAAAGGCTATGACTGTTATGCTGTTTGGAATAAATCAATCTCCTCCGTCTCAAACTTTCGCATCGCCGGCCTCGCTTTCTGTTTCTCATTTACAGGAACTGGAAGCCGAGTCCATTTTTATCATCCGCGAAGTGGCCGCCCAGTTTGAGCGGCCCGCGCTGCTGTTTTCCGGCGGCAAAGACTCGATTATCTTAAGCCATTTGGCCCGCAAAGCTTTCTGGCCCGCACGCATCCCCTTTCCTCTGCTGCATATTGACACAGGGCATAACTTCCCCGAAACGCTGTCGTACCGCGACGAGTGGATGGAAACCCTCGGTGCAAAGCTTCTCGTCCGCTCCGTGCAGGACTCCATTGATGCAGGTCGAGCCGTGGAAGAAAAAGGCTTTAATGCTTCCCGCAATCTGCTCCAGACCGTGACGCTTTTGGATGCCCTGGAAGAACTTAAAATTGACGCCGCGCTCGGCGGCGCACGCCGGGACGAAGAAAAAGCCCGCGCCAAAGAGCGCTTCTTCTCGCACCGGGACGAATTCGGTCAGTGGGACCCGAAGAATCAGCGCCCTGAGCTTTGGAACTTGTTCAACGGCCACAAGCATCTCGGCGAGCATTTTCGGGTGTTCCCCATCTCTAACTGGACCGAGATGGACGTCTGGCAGTATATCCTGCAGGAGCAAATCCCGCTGCCCAGCCTCTACTTCACCCATCAGCGCGAAGTCGTGGACCGTGAAGGCAACCTGCTTGCCGACTCCGACTACCTCAACAAGCGCCCGACCGAGCAGCCTGAAATGCGCCAAGTCCGCTTCCGTACCATTGGAGACATGACCTGTACCGGAGCCGTCTTGTCCCCGGCCAACAGCCTAGAAGAAATCATCCAAGAAGTCGCCGCGTCCCGCCAAACCGAGCGCGGCACCCGCGCCGACGACAAGCGGTCTGAAGCGGCGATGGAAGACCGCAAAAAAGAAGGCTACTTCTGACATGATGCCGGAACGTATCTAGTTGAATGCTTAGAAGTTTATTGGGAGCGATGATTGAACACAGAACGCTTGGAGCGGCAGATTACGTTTATTTTGGAGGTAGACAAGCTCAAAAGCGTTCTGCGCCGAAGCTATCTGCTGAATGAAACGCGCCGCGAGAATTCGGCGGAGCATTCGTGGCACCTG
>CAXTRL010000492.1:0-2342 GCA_964246575.1 uncultured Armatimonadales bacterium | reverse complement strand
TTGTTTCGGTTCCAAGCTCATAGGGATGCTCCTGCCTTAGTGTACCAAGCAAGCCGTTAAATTGCAAGCCGCAGGGGCAAAACGCAGGCGGGACCGGAACCGCACGGCGCGTTTCTGCCGTAGTAAAGTGTACTGCGTTCAAGAAGAATTTTTCAGAAAAGAGAACCTGCCGAGAGTGATTTTTAACCTAAAAACAGCACGTTATTTCAATTGTCTTGCTGCCGCAGCCGCCGTGCTGCTGCCGGCGGCGTTTTCGCAGGCGGCGTCCGCGCAGGCGTCGCCGCCCTCGGCTTACGGCGCGGTCGTTTCGCAGACGTATGACAAAGCGGCGAGCGTGACCGAAACGCATCTGGCGAACGGCCTCACCATTTTGTCGAAAGAATCCCATGCCGCTCCTGTGGTCTACTTCAGCGTTTGGTACAAAGTCGGCTCGCGCAATGAAATCAGCGGGCAGACGGGCCTGTCGCATATCTTAGAGCATATGATGTTCAAAGGCACTACCGACCTGCCGCCCGGCGCGATTGACCACTTGTTTCTGACCAACGGCGGCGAAATTAACGCATCTACGGCGGAAGACCGGACCGAGTACCATGAGCTGATCGCGTCCGACCGCTTGGAGCTTGCCGCACGGATTGAAGCCGACCGCATGGAAAACTCCAAGTTCGACCCGACCGAGCTGTCCCACGAGATGACCGTCGTGCGCTCGGAACTCGAAGGCGACAACAACTCTCCCGGCTACGATTTATACACCAACACGTTCCTGCCGCAAGCGTTTGAGGCCCATCCCTACCACTGGCCGGTCATCGGCTGGCGCTCCGACGTGGAAGCAGTCTCGGGCCGCCGGGACGTGATTTATTCTTATTACCGGAACCACTACATGCCGAACAACGCCGTGGTGGTCATGGTCGGCGACTTTGACACCACTAAAGCCGTCGGGCTGGTCCAGAAATACTTTGGCGTGTATCCCGCCGGGCATTTGGAGCAGCACCATATCACGCCGGAGCCGCCCCAGCGCGGCGAGCGGCGCGTCACGCTGAAACGCCCCGGCACGACCGGCCAGGTCGTCATCGGCTACCATGTCCCTGAAACCGGCCAGCCCGACCATTATGTGCTGGATGTCATGTCTCAGATACTCACCGGGGGCCGCAGCGCCCGGCTATATCAAAATTTAGTGGAAAAGGGTCTGGCCCAGTCGGCCAGCGCGGGCGACGAAGACCAGCGCGACCCGTACTTGATGACCTTTGACGCGACCCCAAGCGCAGGCGTTACCAATGCCGCCCTGGAAGCGGCCCTGGAAGCCGAAGTTTCCCGGCTGCAAGCCGCGCCGGTCTCCCCCGAAGAGCTGGCCCGCGCCGTCAAGCAGACCGAAGCCGGGTTCATCTACCAAAACGACAGCGTTTCCGAGCAGGCCAACCAGCTTGGCACCTACGCCGCCATTGACCTGCCGCATTACCAAGACACATATCTAAACCAGATCCGAAAAGTGACGCCTGCCGACATCCAGCGCGTCGCCAAGCAGTATCTGGTCGCCGGCAACCGCACCGTGGCCTATTTTGACCCGCAGCCGCTGCCGCCTGGGGCTGCCCCGCCCCCGCCGCCGACTACCGATAACTTCGGCGCGGCCGCGCCCGTCACCGATCCCAAGCAAAAGGCGACGCTTGCCGCGTTAGACAAAAAGTTCAACTCCGTCAGCGCCGCCGCTGCCAAGCCCGCGTCGGCCCCCAAGCCCACCCGCATCGTCCTGCCGAACGGCTTGACACTGATCGTGCAGGAGAACCACGCCAACAAGACTGTTGCCATAGACGGGTATGTCCGGGCCGGCTCCATGTACGACCAGGGCGGCAAGTACGGCACCGCCGAAATGACCGCCGCCATGCTTGGGCGCGGCACGACCACGAAAAGCGCGTTGCAGCTTGCCTTGACGCTGGAATCCGTCGGTGCGAGCGTCGGCATCGGCGCGTCCACCGAGCAGGCAGGCATCTCCGGCGCAAGTTTGTCGCCCGACTTCGGCCTGACCCTGTCCACCCTGGCCGACGAGCTGCGGAATCCGTCGTTCCCGCCGGATCAGTTAGAACGCCTGCGGGCGCAGATTTTGTCCGGCATTGAAGACGCCCGCCAGGACACCGGTGGCACGGGCGGCGCGGGAGCGCAGGCGGAAATCGCCTTCACCCAGGCGATCTACCCGAAGGGCCATCCATTCTGGACGCCGACGCTGGACCAAAGCGCGGCGGCAATCAAGTCGCTGACCCGTGCTGACCTTCTGAGCTTTTACCAGACCTACTACCGGCCCGATACCACCGTGCTGGTGGTCGTCGGCGACGTGAACACCGCCGAAGTCGAGC
>CAXTRL010000491.1:0-2401 GCA_964246575.1 uncultured Armatimonadales bacterium | reverse complement strand
TGCCCGGCGTCCTCGCCGCCATCCGCCAAGCCCCCGTTTTGGCCGCAAACGGCGGCGACCTGGTGTACGGCTTGGAAAACTTGCTGTAGACAATCAGCGCACAATGCGAGGGGCGGTATGATGTTCCATATTCGTCCTATCCAATCTTCCGACTATCCTCAAGTCTTGGAGATAGTCAACGCAATTGAATCCCCGTGGGCAAGCACTTTGGAAGAACTGCGCCAGGAAGACGAAAGAGGCTTCTGCCTGCACTTTGTCGCCTGCGCTGCAAGCGATGACGCTGTGCTGGGTCATGCCGTCCTGAGTGGTCCGGCACCCTCAAACAAGCGGCAGTCTTACTCTCTGGAAGTTCGGGTCGATCCCAAAATGCAGAAGCAGGGCATCGGCTCCGCCTTGTGGCAGCAAATCTCTCAAGAGGCTGCCCCGATAAACGCCTCGGCGCTTACCGCCTGGGTCCGCGAGTGCTACCCTGACGCGATCCAGTTTGCTGAAAAAGCCGGCTTCCAGAAGCATTCCAGCAGCAGCCCGTGGCAGCTTACCGTGAACGCCGCTGCCGCTGCCAATTTTCAGCCTGTCTTGGACAGCGTAATGGCGCTCGGCATTGAAATCACGACGCTGGCTGACGAAAAGCAAGCAGACAGCGAATGCCTTGTCAAGCTGCATCATCTGCGAACGCAGCTTGATAAAGATGTTCCTGGAATGGAAACAAGTCTTCCAATAAGCTACGCGGCCTTTGTTCGTGAAGTAGAGGCGGCGCATTCTCTGGCTGACGCCTTCTTTATTGCACGAAAAGGCTCCGAGTATCTGGGCATGAGCTGCCTTATCCTGCACTCCACTGATGCAAAAGCTTTAAACCAGACGACCACCGGAGTGCGTTCGGATTATCGTTCCCATGGCATCGCTACCGCGCTCAAATGGCACGGCATCAACTACGCCCGCACTCACGGCTATGCTTCTATCCACACCTACATGGACGGAACCAACATTCCCATGATCAAGCTGAACGAGAAGCTAGGATTTCGGCCCGGCGTTGGGGTCGCATTCATGGTGAAAACTATTCAGCCATGAACGACGAAAGCCCGCAGATCATCCTAATCAACGGCGCGTCAAGTTCCGGCAAAAGCACTCTTTGTAAAGCGCTTCAAGAACACCTTGCAGAGCCGTACATCCACCTAGAGGAAGATCGGTTTGTTTATGATACTTACCACCCGCGTTACCTGGTGTCAGGGGTTGTGGAGGGGATATTCGCCAAAACGATGACCGGCTATTATCGGTCGCTTCGCGCCTTCGTTTCCGCAGGGCACAATGTCCTAGCGGACACCGGGTTTTACTCAAAGGATTTAGTGCGGCAATGTGCCGCTGAACTGGCGGGTCTGCCTGTGTGGCTTGTCGGCGTCCATTGCAGCCTGGCCGAGCTGGAGCGGCGCGAGGCTCAGCGGGCTGACCGCAGTGTCGGCACGTCCAGGGAGCAGTTTGAGAGTATTCACGCTCATGTTGTGTATGATGTTGAAGTGGATACGTCTCAAATGGACAGCGACCAATGCGCCCAGGTCATCAGGGCTGTGGTTGAAAGCGGCATCGCGCTGTCTGCGTTTAAGTCAATGAATAAGAACTCGGCACCGGAAGTGCCGGGCTAAAAGTTTACCAAGTGCTTTTGGCACTGCGGAATCTTCAGTCACGGAGTGACTTTCACTCCATAGTAGCCCGGCACTTTTAGTGCCGGGTTTTCTATTACGCCACTTCCACCTGCCCTGCTTTTCGCATTCGCCGCATCATTGCCCGTGCGTGCCAGCGGAGTTTGAGGGGCATGAGCAGGGATTCCCAGACGACGCCTTTGGAGAGCTTGGACTGGCCGGCGCGGCGCTCCATGAAGATGATAGGGACTTCGGTGATCGCGAAGCCGCGAAGCTGGGCGCGGAAGGTCATTTCTACTTGGAACGAGTAGCCGTTGGAGCGGACGCTGGGTAAGTCCAAAGACTCCAAAACGCGGCGATGGTACAAGCGGTAGCCGGAAGTGCAGTCGTTGACGGCCAGCCCCGTGACGGTGCGGACGTACCAGTTCGCGCCCCACGACAGCAGAATGCGGCTCAGGGGCCAGTTGATGACGGAAATGCCGTTCAAGTAGCGCGAACCAATGACGACGTCGGCAGTGGCGGCGGCTTCGGAGATGCTGTTTAAGTAAAGAGGATCGTGGGACAAGTCGGCGTCCATCTCAACCACGGCGTCATAGCCGCTGCAAAGTGCCCAGGCGAAGCCGGCGAGATAGGCGCGGCCGAGTCCTTCCTTGCCGGGGCGGTGCAGGACATGGACCCGGCCTGCGCTCCGAAGTGACGCGGCAAGCGTATCGGCAATCTGTCCGGTGCCGTCGGGCGAGTTGTCGTCCACGATCAGCATGTCCACG
>CAXTRL010000490.1:0-2451 GCA_964246575.1 uncultured Armatimonadales bacterium | reverse complement strand
GTTGCCGGTCAGGGCGCTGGCTTGGACGCCCCGCACCCCCGGCTCCTGCCGGAGCAAATGCTCCACGCGGCGCAAAGGGCGGCCTTCGCTGACCCAATTCGGCAGCTGCACGCGCAGGCGCCCAGGCACGGCATGGATCGCTTGCGGACCCGTGGCAGCGGCAATGCTCATAAAGCGATTTTACCAGTCTTAGTGAATAGGAAGTGAATGTTACAGGGCGGAGAAAAGTGTGTCATGGGGGGCCGGGCGGCAGGCAAGCCGCCCGGCAGCAGAAGATGCTTCTTTTTCAAGCCATATTCTAAACGGGTCCGGCGCTACTGCCCCGGCGGAGCGCCTGAGCATCAGCCAGCAGGTCTTCGGCTTCCTCGCGGGCCAGGGCCGCAAACCTGCGAGTACGCAGGGAAGCTGCGGAAGCAAACCTGCCAAGACGCTCACCGGTTTGATCAAGCATCGCATCGGCACGCGCGGCTGCCGGTTGGACAGGCTGCTGTGGCGGGTTCTTTTGGTCTGTGTCGCCCATCACTGCGTTTCCCGTTTCTGAAACACGAGAAGCCGCATTTTCGGCAGCCGTTTTGACCTTTTCTTCCGTTTTCGCAAGTCCTGCACGCGCTCCCTGCATCCGCTGGCCGAAGCGAGCCAAAAGAGCATCCGCGCGCTTGACTGCGGCAGCCGCAGTGGCATTAGAAGCAGTGGTATCGGAAACAGTAGGATCGGAAGAATCAAGCATCAGCGCCGACCTCCGTGGCTTTGCGCGAACGCTTGTGGACTGTTTCAGGTGTTTCCGAGACAGCGGCAGGCGGCACGGCCTCTTGAGCGGTCTCGGATGCCAGGGCGGGTTCCGCCGTGCTGTCCACCCTTGTCGCACTGTCTACACCCGTTGCGGCTGCTTGCCCGGCGCCGCGCCGCATACCCCGCGCGACGGACGAAACCGCATCACCGGCCATTAAAACACCCGCCAAGCCGTAGACCGCGCCGCGCCGCAGCACAGCCCGCACTTTAGGCGAAGCAATCGCCGATGTGACCACCACAGCCACGCCTACTTCCGGCTCCAGGAAATCTTCCACCGCCATATTCCAGCTCCTCTTGCGAAATCAAATCATAGGGATGTTAAGTCTATTTGTATCAAGTCTTACGGGCATTGTTATACCCGACGGCGCTGCGCTGTCAAGCATGTCCCAGCGGAAATTTAATCTTTCCTTAATCTTTTCTTAACATTCTCTTAACTTGCTTCTGCCAAAATAGAAACGAATCGGGGCTAAAGCGGCTGGAAGGCCGTTTCATAATACCAACTCGCCGCAGCACCTCACCGCAGAAGGAGCGTTCTTATGTTCACCCGCCTTGCCAAGAAGTCGTTTTTCGGCGGCTTGCTCGTCGCCGTTCTCGTGGAAGTCATCACCTTCGTTCTTCACCACGCAGTCCGCAGCCTGCTTTCGCTGTAATTTCAGCCTTTATCTGTCATCTCATCCTTTGTTCCGAACTTCTGACCGCAGCCAGTTGGAGTTGTTATCAACTCCACCGTGGCGCGGTCTTTTTCTTTGACTTGTGCAAATTAAGGGGGAAGCGACGGAAGAAGCTGCCAGCACGAAGAATAAAGCCTTTTTACGGACAGCTTAAACCTTCCCTGCGGAACGTGCAGGAAAATCCCCGCTTGCTGGCGAACTATGTTTTTTTGCTGGTCGATTTGCCCTTGAATGGAAGGAAATACTACCAAGTTATGTGGAACAAAGCGCTTTCAATGACGCTCGGCGCGGCGGGAGCCTGCCTGGCGCTCGGACTTGCCGCATCGGCGCAGCAGCCGGCGGGCGGGCAGATCAGCCCGATCCGGCCTCCGGCGACGCCGCTGGTTGTCCGTGACCCGTATGTCAGCACCTGGCAGCCGGTCACTAGCCTCGCGGGAACTTGGCCGACGTTTTGGGCGGGACACACGACCGGCATGACCGGGATTGCCCGCGTGGACGGCCAATCGTTTGTGTTTCTCGGCAATCCCTTAACCGGCGGCAAGCCCCTGGCCCCGGCGATGACCCAAACCGGGCTGACGGTGACGCCGACCCAGTCGAAGTATACGCTGCAAGGCGGCGGCGTTTCGGTGGATTTGGACTTTCTGTCGCCAATTGAGCCAAACAGCCTCTCGCGAATGTCCGTGCCGTTGTCTTACATTTTCGCGTCGGCCCGCAGCGCCGACGGCAAGCCGCACACGGTCAGCCTGTATTTTGACATCACCGGCGAATGGGCGTCCGGCGACAACAACGCCCCGATTAACTGGGCACGCCGGACTGTGGAGAATCAGGGGCAGACGCTGACGATATTCGCGGCCTACGCCGCAAACCCCAAGGTGCTGAACGAAGTCAACGATTATCCGACCTGGGGCGATGCGGTCTTTGCGGCAGTCAGCCAGCTGGGAATGACCTCGCAGGCCGGTGAAGACGCCGTCGTTCGTTCCGCCGCCATCCG
>CAXTRL010000489.1:0-2473 GCA_964246575.1 uncultured Armatimonadales bacterium | reverse complement strand
TCGGCAGTCGCCAGCGCTTCCGCCAGTTTGCTGGGATCCTTGCCGCCCGCCTGAGCGGCATCGGGTCGCCCCCCGCCTCCGCCGCCGACAATCGGCGCGGCGGCCTTGACAAGGTTGCCGGCGTGAATGCCCCGTGCCACCAAGTCTTTAGACACGCGCACGACCAGTGAGACTTTGCCGCTGTCCGTGCCGCCCAGAATGACGACGCCCGATTTCAACTTGTTTACGGCTTCGTCGGCCAGCGTCCGCAGCGCGTCGCCGTCACTGTTCCCGGAAACGCTCTGCACGATGAGCGAAAAGCCGTAGTCAGTCTTGGCGGAAGCAAGAAGCGCGTCCACCTGCCCGCCTGCCGCCGCTTTTTGCAGAACTGTCAGCTCGCGGTCTTTGGCTTTCAAGTCCGCTTGCAGCTTTTCCACTAATGCCGGGGCGTTCGCAAGCGACGTTTTGAGCGACGCGGCGATGTCACTTAATAGCCGTTCTTGATCCAGCGTCCGCATCAGCGCCCGCTTGCCTGTCACGGCTTCAATGCGTCGCACACCGGCCTGGGAGCTGCCTTCGGAAATGATCTTAAACAAGCCAACCTGCGACGTGTGCGCTAAATGCGTCCCGCCGCAGAATTCCAAGCTGTAGTCGCCGGCTTCCACGACGCGCACGATGTCGCCGTACTTTTCGCCGAACAGCATGGTCGCGCCCATGTCTTTGGCTTCGGCAATCGGCTTTTCAAATGTGCGGACCGGCAGATCGTCTAAAATCTTTTCGTTGACCAAGCCTTCCACTTGCCGCGCCTCGTCGCCGGTCAGTGACTTGTCATGGGAAAAGTCAAAGCGCAGGCGCTCCGGGGCGACCAGCGAGCCGCGCTGCTGGACATGCGGCCCCAGCACCATCTGCAGCGCTTTATGCAGCAGGTGGGTCGTCGTGTGGTTGCGCTGAATGCTTTGGCGCCGGCCTTCGTCAATCTGGGTTTCCAGCGTGTCGCCGACGCTGAGTTCTCCTGCCGTGATTGTGGCCGTGTGGAACCAGTAGCCGCTGTCTTTCTGGGTGTCGGAAACATCCGCCGCGCCGCTCTCGCCGTGAAGCTGCCCGGTGTCGCCGACCTGCCCGCCGGCTTCGGCATAGAACGTCGTCTGGTCCAGCACAATCTGCACCGTCTCGCCTTCGACCGCGCTAAGAACTAAGCCGCCGTTTTTGATAATTGCGACAACTTGGCCGTGCGTGCGCGTCTCAGAATAGCCAAGAAAGAGCGTCTTGGGAATGTCTTTCTCGCGCAGGGCCGGGACAATGCTGTCGGCAAAGACTTCGCGCGTTTTGCCGCCTTCAGAGACCAACAAATGCTGCTGCCACAGCTTATCATAACGGGCCATGTCTACCGACAAGCCCGCTTCCAGCGCCAGCTCGGCGGTCATCTCTACAGGGAACCCGTAGGTCGTAAACAGCGTAAACGCATCCTCGCCGGTGACTGCACCGCCATCCAAAAGCGACTGCAAGCGGGCCGTGCCGGACTCTAACGTCCGCCGGAACTGCTTTTCTTCAATCACAGCGTAGCGCAGGATCGTCTCGCGTTTGGCGGCAAGCTCCGGGTAATCGCTTTGGCGCTGCTCAATTACGGTCGGCAAAATCTGTTCCAAAAGCGGCTGCTCAATGCCCAAAGTCCGGCGGCCTGCTAAGATCGCCCGGCGCATCAGCCTACGCAGAACGTAGCCGCGCCCGACATTGGACGGCAGAACGCCGTCGGCGAGGCAGAACGCCGTCGCCCGGACATGGTCGGCGACCCGCCGGAACGCGATGTCTTTTGGGTCGCTATCTTGACTTGTGTACTTTAGGCCCGACAACTGCTCCAATTGACGCAAAATCGGCGCGAACAAGTCGGTCTCAAACGGTCCGCGCAGGCCAGCCAGCACTGCCGCTGTCCGCTCCAATCCTAAGCCGGTGTCAATGTTCTGGCGCGGCAGCGGCGCGAGCGCACCGCCGTCACTGCGGTCAAACTGCATAAAGACCAGGTTCCAGATTTCCAGCCAGCGCTTGTCGTCCCACACGCCGTCCGGGGTCGGCGGCAGGTGCGTCTGCGTGTCGTAAAAGATTTCCGAACACGGCCCGCACGGCCCGTTCGGGCCTTTGCTAATCACGCCTGCCGGCCAGTAGTTATCGTCTTCGCCTTTGCGGAAGATCTTCGCCGCCGGCATCCCAGCCTTGATCCAAAGTTCATGTGCCTCATCGTCATCCTCAAAAATGGTGACTCGGACGTTTTTGATGTCCAGCTTCAGCACATGAAACAAAAACTCCCATGCATAGGCAATCGCTTCGGCCTTGAAGTAGTCGCCGAACGAGAAGTTGCCCATCATCTCAAAGAACGTGCAGTGGGACGTGTCCCCGACATCTTCAATGTCCGTCGTCCGCAGGCACTTTTGCGCCGTCACCACGCGCGGCGCAGGCGGCGCTTGCAGGCCCGAAAAGTAGGGCTTAAACTGCACCATGC
>CAXTRL010000488.1:0-2486 GCA_964246575.1 uncultured Armatimonadales bacterium | reverse complement strand
CTCGCTGCACTGGGCAGTTTCTCAGGCAACTGCCCTGCGCCGCTTCCACATCCACGGAAATTTGGACCTCTGGGACGGCGGCTGGTCTTCCGGCGGTTTTCTTGCCGATTCGCGCATTGACGGGCAGATCAATTCCGGCTCGCAGCAGCAGTGGCTTTCGCGCAACGCTGACTGGGGAAGCTGGACCGGGCATAACTGGAACATGGTGTTCGTAGGCGTCACGCGCCCGCCCGTCGGCGACTGGCCTGAACCTGCGTATACGGTGGTCGCCGAAACGCCGCGCATCCGCGAAAAGCCGTATCTGTGCGTGGACGCGCAGGGCCGCTACGCCGTGATGGTCCCCGCCCTCCGGCCTTCCGGCACCGTAGGAACAAGCTGGGCTGATGGCCCGCTGCCTGCGACTGCCATGGCTTTAAAGGGCTTTCATATTGCACACCCTGACCGGGACACTGCCGCCACGCTTAACGCCGTGCTGGAGGCAGGTCAACACCTGCTGCTGACGCCGGGCGTGTACCACTTGGAGGCCAGCCTGCAAGTAACGCGGCCCGACACGATTGTGCTGGGCCTCGGCCTGGCAACCCTGGTGCCGGATGGGGGAACGCCTGCGCTGACAATCGCCGATGTAGACGGGGTTTCGGTAGGCGGACTCATCGCTGAAGCTGGCTCTATCCGTTCCGAGACACTGGTGCAGGTTGGCGCACCGGGCAGCCGCCGGGACCATTCCCAAAGCCCGACTTATTTGTATGACCTCTACTGCCGCGTCGGCGGCGCGTCCGCCGGGGCCGCGTCTGTCTGCCTCGAAATCAATAGCAGCAACGTCGTCGTAGACAATACCTGGCTTTGGCGGGCGGATCACGGCGTTGGAGCCGAGTGGGACGAAAACCCCAGCGCCAATGGCCTGGTAGTCAACGGGGATAGCATCACGGTGTACGGCCTGTTTGCAGAGCATTTTCAAGAGTACCAAGTGCTGTGGAACGGCGAGGGTGGGGAAGTCTACTTTTACCAGTCCGAGCTGCCGTATGACCCGCCTTCTCAGGAGCGGTGGCAGCATGACGGCATCCAGGGGTATGCATCCTACAAAGTCGCTGACCAGGTTCAGCGCCACGAAGCTTGGGGGCTGGGCGTTTACGGCGTCTTCACCCGCACCACGGCCTCCTGTTTCAACGCCGTAGAAGCCCCGGCCACACCGGAAATCGCCCTGCACCACTTGATCTCGGTCTTTATCATCGGCGAACCGGGAACCGAGATTACGCACATCGCCAGCGGCACCGGCCTCACAACCAACCACGACCGCCAAAAAGCGACGCTGGACATATTCCCGCTTGTTCCCGTCCTCTAACAATAAAAAAGTCCGGCGCATGATGCTCCGGGCCTTTTTCTTGTCTACGTTACGGTTTAGTTGCCGCTGCCGGTGTGCTTGCCGTCGGAACTGCTTTCAAGAGCGCTGCGACCTGCTGCTTGAGATCATCTATTTGCTTTTGCATCTTTGCCAACTCTTCTGTCACGTTCGTTGCGGGCGCAGAAACAACAGCAGGCCTGCCGATTTCCTCGTAGGTGTCGCCCTGATCCATGACGATCTTTAGCACCGTCCGTTCGCCAGGTTTTACAACAACACCAAAAATCCGTTCTGGGCAGTACGCCACATTGCCAATGTAGCTTTTGCTAATAACAATATCGTATACGCCTGGTCGAAGATTTTTTGCACTATAAAGCCCGCCAAGCTGCGTATCACTTTGCACGTCGAACTCACCGCCGCCTTGACGAATGCCCTTGATGTGCTTGCCATCGTTAGAGTACGTATCGGAATGGATTGCCTGTCCATCACTGTTGGTGATCGTGCCTTCCAGCCAGCCATATTGAGAACTCGGTTCGGTTGGGGCGGTGGTGGGAGCTTGTGCATGGACCGCACCCGCTACGAGCATAATAGCAGCAAGTGTGAGTGATAAACGAGGTGACAACATTGGATGAACCTTTTTGTTTTCAGTTAAGCCGCGACCAGCTCGCGTATTTCTAGCTCCGTCACGTCCGGCGCAGGTAGTCCCTCTTCGTGTTTGTACTTAATCAAGCCGTTTAAGGCATCCCGGAAGCGGGAGATCGTTTCTTCGCGGGTATCGCCGGTGGCGATGACGCAGTCTTCTAAATCCGGCGCATAGGCACCCCAGTTGTTCGGTCCTTGTTCCAGCACAACGGTAACGATCATCGTAATGGCAACCCTGACTTTCTGCGAATGTCGCTTAACTGACCCGACAGCACATCCACCCGGTCAACACCTGAAACGGCAATGTTTTCCTTGACACCATCTTTCTTGAATACTCGGTGGCTGCTTTCCTGACGCACTTCCACCCAGCCATCAGCTTCGAGTTTCTTGATAACGTCTCCAACTTTCACACTTGCGGACCCTCCTTAGTCTGTGCTTCTATTTTGGTCTACGAGCGGACAGGGTGGGATTCGAACCCACGGGGGAGTTGCCCCCCCGACTGTTTTCA
>CAXTRL010000487.1:0-2487 GCA_964246575.1 uncultured Armatimonadales bacterium | reverse complement strand
GTGCATCTGACCGTCGCCGGCGGCCTGTGGTTCTACGGGCATGGCAATGAGATGACCGACCCATTTTTCCGGGAACTAAAGGGAAAAATGGACGCCGTCGGTGCGGACTACAAAGGCCATGTGACCCGCCCGGATGTCCCGGCACTGGTGCGGAGCATGGATGTTTCCTGCGTCCTGTCCCGCACCCATGACCCGAACCCACTGGTGTGCCTGGAAAGCATGGCGTCCGGCTGCGCCGTCATTGGGGCTGACCGGGGCGGCATCCCGGATGCATTCGGCGAGGCGGGAATGCTGGTAGACCCGGACGATTTTGAGGCCGTAGTCGGCCATCTGCGCCGCATGGCTTCCGACCCGGAGGCGCTGCGGGCGCAGAAAGAAAGCTCCGTCGCCCGCGCGTCCCGCGCGTCCTGGGCGGCAAACGCCGACCAGTGGGAAGCGCTGTTTTAAGCACAAAAACGATTTTATGCGTGTACTTTTGATTTCACATACCTGCCAATCCCGGCGCGAAGGGCAGCCAAAAGCGGAGCAGCTGAGCCGAATACCCGGCATGGAGCTTCGCGTTCTGGTGCCGGACCGCTGGCACGAATACAGCGCCTGGCGCAAAGCGCAGGTGCCGGAAAACGCCGGCTACGAGTATGAAGTCGGCAAGGTGCGCTGGCCCTGGTCCGGCCCGGCGCAGTGGTATCTGCACTGGTATCCGGCGCTGGCCGAGACGCTGAGGGAGTTTCAGCCGGACATTATTGACCTTTGGGAAGAACCTTGGGGACTGGTCAGCGCCCATACTGCCTGGCTCCGAAACCGCTTGGTGCCTCACGCAAAGATCATTTCAGAAACCGAGCAGAACATCGCCAAGCGCTTGCCGCCGCCGTTTGAGGCATTTCGGTCGTACACCTTAAGCCGCGCAGATTTCGTGGTAGGACGCAGCGCCGAAGCGATTGACAATCTTCGTGCCAAAGGCTACGGCGGCCCGGCTGCCGCCGTTCCAAACGCAGTGGATACAGAACTGTTCCGGCCTCTGGACCGAGTGGAATGCCGCCGCGCTTTAGGATTAAGCGGCTTCGTAGCAGGCTATGTCGGGCGGCTTGTAGAGGAAAAAGGGCTGGCGGATATGGTCGCCGCCCTGCCCTTTTGCCCCCCCGAAGTCAATTTAGTTTTCGCCGGCTCCGGCCCGTTCCAGCAAACGCTCCGGCAGCAGGCCGAGGCGCTTGGCATGGCGGGCCGGGTCAAGTTTCTGCCGTCCCGCCCTCAAGACGAGCTGCCGCAGGTGATGAACGCGCTGGACACGCTGGTGCTGCCGTCGCGCACGACGCCGCGCTGGAAAGAGCAGTTCGGGCGGGTCATCATTGAAGCGCAGGCGTGCGGCATCCCTGTGGTCGGCTCAAACTCCGGCGCGATCCCAAGCGTCGTCGGCCAGGGCGGCATAATTTTCCCTGAAGGCAACGCTAAGACGCTCGCTGTCGCACTTTCGAGCCTGCATTCTAACCCGCAGAGGACGCGGGAACTAGGCCGAATTGGACGCTGCCAGGTTGAGAAAAACTACACTTGGGCGCGGGTTGCGGAGCAAATGTGGGAAATCTACGGGCGGACGCTGGCGGCAGATGCCGTCAGCGCACCGCCTGGTAAACCGCAAGGATCGCCTGTGACATCTTCGCGACGGTGAACTGAGCTTGATATCGCACTCGTCCGTTTTCGCCCATTTGCCGGGCCAGCGCAGGGTCAGCGAGCAGTTTGTTTAAAGCATCCGCCAGGGCATCTGGCGAGGACGGCGGCACAAGAAAGCCGGTTTCGCCTTCCACGACAATTTCTAAAGGCCCGCCCGCACGGGTCGCCACCACAGGCCGGCCCAGCGCCATCGCTTCCAGCAGCACCAGCCCGAACGGCTCCGCTAGGCTCGGCAGGACAAACACATTTGCCGCCGCCATCAGCGCGGGCGCATCCGTGCGGAACCCTAGCAGCGTGACGCTGTCTTGCAGTGCTAGCGCCTCAATTTGCCCGGCCAGCGTATGGCGCTCGGCCCCTTCGCCGGCCACAAGGCAGCGCACGTTTGGAACTCTTTCCCGAACGCTTTTGACGGCACTGATCAGCGACGCAACGTCTTTTTCCCGCTCCAGCCGCGCCGCGCAAACGATGAGCGGGGCGTCCGGCCCAATTCCCAAGCTTCGGCGCGTCTCAGCGGCGCTTCCCCCATCCGGCGCAGTGATCCCATTCGGAACGACGATAATTTTGCTGTCCGGCGCTTCATGCCGGGCCAGCATGGCCTCCCGCACCGCTTCCGAGATCGCGAGAATGCGGCTCATCCGCCCGACGACCCAGTGGTGTGCGGCATCCGAAAGCGCCGCTTTCGGCCCGCGCTGCGTGGCGTGGTTCGGCGTTAGAAAATGCTGGGTCATCACGCAGCGCCCGCGCCCGGCAAGGCGCACGGCCAGCGCGGCGGCCAGCGCCGTCCGGCCATTGTGGGCGTGAACGATGTCGGTCTCGCCGGACCTG
>CAXTRL010000486.1:0-2497 GCA_964246575.1 uncultured Armatimonadales bacterium | reverse complement strand
AGCGGACAGGGTGGGATTCGAACCCACGGGGGAGTTGCCCCCCCGACTGTTTTCAAGACAGTTCCGTTATGACCACTCCGGCACCTGTCCAAGTGCGAGGCTTTCGGGTGTTATTATAGCCGGAAGAACGGGGGCTGTCAATGTCCGAGGTTCGTCTTGACAGGGGCAAAGCCAATCTGCTATAATGCTATGTTCGCGGGAAAGACAAGCGGGATGTAGCGCAGTTTGGTTAGCGCACCGAGCTGGGGGCCCGGGGGTCGCAGGTTCGAATCCTGTCATCCCGAGAGATTTCACGGCGAACAAAAAGAGGAGCGGCCTGGATTACTCCAGGCCGCTCTTTTTTGATTTATCAAAACTTAGCGCCGCACGGGGGCCAGCGGCTTTGCCGAAGATGCCGGCTTAACCGGCGGCGACGCCGCATGGAGGCTGGCTTCAACCCAGTTGCCGGCCCATTCCAGGCGCTTGGCGGCGAAGACTGCGGTTTCTTTGCCTTCGTACCGGGCAATAATGGCAAGCGCAAGGTCAATGCCGGCGGAGATGCCGGCCGAGGACATCATGTTCCCGCCGCCGTTGACCACACGCGCTCCTTTGACGACGCGCACCTTGGGGTACATCTTCGCCAAGGTTTCGATGTGGGCGGCGTGGGTCGTGATTTGATGGCCGTCGGCAAGGCCGGCTTTAGCAAGAATGAAGGCTCCGGTGCAGACGGACGCAATGACTTCCGCCGTATCGCAGGCGTTATTCAGGAACTCCATGAGGTGCAGCGGCAGGTTTTCTTTCCGTGCGCCGGGACCACCGGGGATCACGATGATGTCCGCCTCAAATGCTTGGGCGAGAGATTTGTCGGGCAGGACGCAGAGGCCATGAGCGCACTGAATAGTCGCTCGGCGGTCAGCGACCGTCTGCACATGGAATGCAGGCTTGTCGCTCCATTTTCCGTCAATCAACCGCCGGCAGGATGCCAGCACTTCGTAGGGTCCGCAAAAGTCCAGCTCATCCACTCCGTCATACAGCAGCACGTCCACAGTTTTCATTGATTGTCTCCTGATGCGTTACTTGGTCTGATGCGTTAAGGTGGCGGAGAGAATTCAGCTGCGCTTACCGCCAGAAGTGCAGCAGGGAGTCGAAGATGGTCCGGCCATCCGCCGAGCCGAGCGCGGGGTCTGAGGCGCGTTCCGGGTGCGGCATCAGCCCGAAGACGCGGAAGTTTGCACTGGCAATGCCTGCGATGTGGTTCCCGGAGCCGTTGGGGTTCCCGGCTTCGGTCAGCTCGCCTTCGGCATTGCAGTAGCGGAATAGAATGCGCTTGCTGCTGGCAAGCTCATCGTAAACCGCATCGTCGCAGACGTATTTCCCTTCGCCGTGCGCGATAGGGACTTGCAGGATCTGGCCTTCCGTCAGTGCGTTTGTCCACGGTGTGTCGGCGTTTTCCGTCCGCAGATAGATCTGTTTGCAGACGAACTTTTGGTTGTCATTCCGCACTAAAGCGCCCGGCAGCAGATGCGACTCGCACAGCACTTGAAAGCCGTTGCAGATGCCGATGACCAGCCCGCCGGAGGCCGCGAAATCCTGCGTCGCCTGCATGGCGGGCGAAAAGCGGGCAATCGCGCCGCAGCGCAGGTAATCGCCGTAGGAAAAGCCGCCGGGAACCACGACGCAGTCCACACCCTTCAAGTCGTCGTCCTGGTGCCACAAATACTCGGTCGGCTGGTCCAGCACGTCTTTGAGCGTATGGTAAGCGTCCTGGTCGCAGTTGGAACCGGGGAATTTGATCACGCCAAACTTCACGCAGTTACCTCGTACTTGTAGTCTTCAATGACGGGGTTTGCCAGCAGCTTCGCGCACATTTCTTTGACCTGCGCGTCAAGCTCCGGCCCACCCTGCACAGTCATCTCAATATACTTGCCGATCCGCACTTCTTCCACGCCCGCATAGCCAAGCTGCTGCAAGGCGCTTTGGACGACTTTGCCCTGCGCGTCCAGCAGTGATGGCTTCAGCGTGACATAAACTTTTACCTGCGCCATAATTCCCCTTTTCGATTTCCATTATACCACAGCTATTTTGGCGCTTCAACGTGCCGAACAAGCTGCTCCGCCAAGCCCGTATAGCTTGCCGGAGCCAGCGCCAGCAGGCGCTGCTTGTCGTCGTTTGGCAGGTCAAGCCCCGCGATGAACGCTTGTATCCCCGCCTGCGTGATGCCCGCGCCGCGCGTCAGCTCTTTCAGGCGCTCATACGCGCCGGGCATGGAGACGCGGCGCATGACGGTCTGAATTGGCTCCGCCAGCACTTCCCAGGCCGGGTCCAGATCCCGCGAAATGGCGGCCTGGTTGACGTCCAGAACGCCCAATCCGCGCTTTGTCGCTTGCAGGGCGATAAACGAGTGTGCGACGGCGGTGCCGAGATTACGCAGTGCGGACGAGTCGGTCAAATCCCGCTGCAAGCGTGACACCGGCAGCTTGCCGGCCAGATGGATTAAAAGGGCGCTGCTGACGCCGAG
>CAXTRL010000485.1:0-2512 GCA_964246575.1 uncultured Armatimonadales bacterium | reverse complement strand
CATAATTTTTGCACCGCCTTTGTTCATCCAATCAAGTTGATGCTCCATATTAACGAAAACACGTTTTCCTTTTACTTCAGTCCCGCAACCACATTTACACTGCCGCATTTTAGTTTCGCCTTCTTTAGATGGTTCGCAAATAGTTTGCCAGCAAACGCGCCCCGGTATGGTGCAATGCTCGCGGGCCTACGCACCGAGTATCTCGTTTAGCCCTTCAAGCACGGTTGCGACTTCTTCGGCTGTCGCTTCTCCTAGTTTGCTGCCAAGCCGCTGTGTGGAGAGTGTCCGTATTTGGCTGATTTTGGCCCAGGAGCGTTTCGGGAAACCAGACCCGATGATCTCTAAAGTCAGTGGAAAAACGGCTCTCGGCTCCTGGCTAGTCAAGGCAACGGCAATCACCGTGCCGGAACGGGCGTTGAATACATCTTCGCTCAGAATAAGAACCGGACGCCAGCCGGACTGTTCATGTCCAAGCGTGGGGTCGAGTTCAGCCCAATAAACTTCGCCTCTTAGTATGGAGGCCACTGCGCCACCTCTGCTGCCAGTCCTTCGTCGGCCATAGCCTGCTCTTCCTGCGGATCGAGCTTGGCACACTCCTGCGCCAGCCGCGTCTTGCCAATCCGAGCAACCTTTTCTTGAACTGCCGACTGCACTGCCTGACTGCGGTTCGAGAAGAGGCGAGATTGGACCAATATGTCCAATCGGCTCAACAATTGTTCATCAATGGAAATCGTAATCTTTGCAACACCCATGTTATAGTATTACCCTAAGTCATACCGCTATGTCAAGTTAGATGCTGAGCTTACGGCTGACCTTCTTACATTCCCGTTTATGCTTCGCATTACTTCGTATCCGTGGAGGTCAGTGAGGAACGAACTTAGGTAGGTTCCTACTTCGCCGGCATTTCCCATGTCGGCATGGCCCGGCTTAATTGCTCGCAGAGCGTGTCCAGCAGTGCGCCGGTGCCGTCTGCGCTGGCGGGCAGCGGCGGGCCAGGGGGCGCGATGTCGTCGGTGAGGAGGACAATCGGGATGCGGGCGGCTTCTTCTTCGGCTTTCAAGGCGGTCAGCAGGGCGAACAGGTTAGCGTCCGGCAAATCCATGTCCAGCAGAATGACGCCGGGCGCCTGGGTCACGACAAACGCGACGGCTTCCGGGGCGGCTTGGAGAACGGTCAGCGCTATGCCATAGTCGGCGGCCAGGACGGGCGCGGCGGCCTGAAAGTCTGAGTAAATCTGGGTGTCCGCGCCGCAGACGGCTAAAGCGCTCGGCTCGGACGCGCCGCAGGCGGCGGCAATCGCCGAAGCCAGCAGGGCCAGGGGCAGCGGCTTTTGCATAAACGAGAACGCGCCGAGCGTGAGGTCCCCGTGCGCGGGATCGCCCAGCACGGACACGGCGACTACGGGAATAGACGACGTAGCGCGGTCGGCTTTGAGCGCCCGGAGCGTTCGCAGGCCGTCCATGCCCGGCATCATCGTGTCTAAAGAAACGGCGTCCGGCTTGTGCAGCCGCGCCTTGCCCTGCGCTTCGGCGCAGCTTGACGCTTCCAAAGTTCCGTAGCCGCGCCGATGCAGGGCCTGGCGGATGAGGCTGCGGACGTAAGCGTCGTCGTCCACAATCAGCACCAGGCCGATGCCGCGCTCCGGCAGTTCCACAGGCGTTGGCGCGGGCAGGGCGCTTTCTTCCAAAAACAGCGGCAGCGTGAAGTAGAACTCACTGCCCTGGTTCGGCTCGCTTTCCAGCCAGATCGCGCCGCCCATCAGCTCGATCAGTGTTTTGGCGATGACCAGTCCCAGGCCCGTGCCGCCGGCCTCGCGGGTGGACGTATTGTCTGCGCGAAAAAACTTTTGGAACAGCTTCGGCTGGTCTTCCGGCGAGACCCCGATGCCGCTGTCGGCGACGCAGGTGGTGACGCCAGCTTCCCCAGACAGTTCCAAGCTGACCTTGACCCAGCCGCCTTCTGGGGTATACTTGATGGCGTTAGATACTAAATTGGTTAAAACCTGCGTGATTTTATCGGCGTCGCCCCGCACCGGCGGGATAAACTCTGGCAGGGCAGTATCTAAACGAACTTGCTTGGCGTCGGCGGCGGCTTTCATCAGGCGCAGCGTGTCGGCGACAATTTTAGGGTAGTCAATCGGCTCGTGCTTGATGGGCAGCGTGCCAGACTCAATGCGCGAGATGTCTAGAATATCGTTGATTAAGTTGGACAAGCGGGTCGTGCTGAGCTGGATAATGCCTAAAAACTCGGCCTGCAAGTCGGTCGTTTCGCCCGCCGCGCCGGACAGCAGCAAGTCTGTGTACCCTTTGAGGCTGGTCAGCGGCGTCCGAAGCTCATGGGACACGACGGAAATGAAGTCCGTTTTCATCTTATCCAGCTCGCGCTCGCGGGTGATGTCGCGCAGGGCGATAATCCGGCCAATCGTTTCCGCGCCGTCTTCCCCGGCCACCGGAGCCGTATAAAACTGCAAAAAGCGGCGATCCGGCGTGTCCAGCGCAATAATTTCTTCCGC
>CAXTRL010000484.1:0-2523 GCA_964246575.1 uncultured Armatimonadales bacterium | reverse complement strand
CCGGTGCCGGGGTCCGCCGTCGCGCTTCGGACCACCACCGAGCCGTCCGGCGACATCCGGGCGGACGCTGATGTCGGCGCGGATTTGGCGTCGTACATCATGGTCGCCATGCCGAAACCTAAGCGCTTGCCGTCCGCCGTTTTCATGGAACCCGGCTTCGGGTCGCGCCTGTCCCAGCCAAACCGCGCCGCGCCCTGCTCGTAGCACTGGCGCAAAGACTTGGATGACCACGGCTTGCCGTCTTCCGGGTCCCTTTCGGCATAATTCTTGAGCCGCAGAGTAATGGGGTCCATGCCGAGCGCACAAGACAGCTCATCCATCGCGCATTCCAACGCGAACAAGCCCGGCGTTTCCCCCGGCCCGCGCATCGTAAACGGCCCTGTCAAATTCATATGGGTCATTTGATACGTTGTGACTACGGCGGGGCAGGCATAGACTTTGGGCGTTGATTTCGTGACTGGTGCAACCAAGCGGTTGTCAAACGGAGCCGTGTGCGTGACGGCGTCATGCCGCACCGCCGTCAGTGACCCAGCGGGTTCTGCGCCCAGACTGACCGCATGGCGAATGCGGGGCCGGTAGCCGTTGGACCAGAACGTCTGCTGCCGGGTCAGCACCAGCTTCACCGGGCGCTGGACATGCCGCGCGGCGGCCACGGTCAGCGCGACATGGGGCCACGTCGGTCCTTTAGAACCGAACGAGCCGCCGACGAAGTTTTGGATGACCTGCACCTTTTCCGGCGGCAGCCCAAACCAAGTTCCGACAGTTTTGCTGACGCCCTGCACCCAGGTAGACGGCTCATACAGGGTCAGCGTGTCGCCGTCCCACGCAGCCAGGGTCGCGTGCGGCTCCATCGTGACATGGTGCTGCAAAGCCGTGTAATAAACTTCTTCCGTCCGCGCCGAAGCTTGCGCCAGTCCAGTGTGGATGTCTCCGCGCTCGGTTTCTACGGGGTCGGGCCAGCCGTTGACCGGCGAAAACGTCTGCTTCCGGGCGTTTTCAAAGTCCGCCTGCGGCGCTTCACCCTCGTACTTTGCTTGAACTAAAGACGCCGCCTCGGCAGCCGCCTCGGATGTTTCCGCAACCACCAGCGCTACCGGCTGGCCGCTGTAATGGATCACGGTGTCTTGCATCGGCAGGAACGTCTGCCCCGCCGCGCCCTGCGGGCTGCTTTGGCCTGACTGGCTGATTAAGACCGGCGCTTCCGCCAGTTTCGGCATGGTGCGGTGCGTCAGCACGGCCAGAACACCCGGCACCGCCTCGGCGGCTTTCGTGTCCACTTGGAGCAGGCGCCCTTTGGCGATCTCGCTGCCGGCAAGAACCGCATAGGCCAAGCTGTCAGCAGGCATGTCCGCTGTGTACCTTGCTTCGCCCGTGACTTTCACCTGCCCGTCTTTGCGGTCCAGCGGCTTTCCGACTGACTGTTCGCTCATCGTATCTATGCCTTGCCTGAATTGTTGCCCGCCAAAGACTACGGATTGAAATCCGTGGCTGAAGGGCGCTTCGCGCCGGTTGTCCTGCGGACAAAAGAAAAGCTAAAAAGTAATTATCTTCTGTCCGCAGGACAGCCAGCCGAAGGCTCTTCACCCTAATAAAGCCTTAGCCATGCAATTCATTGCGTGGCTTTAAGCCGCAGGCACGGCGCTGACGGATGACAGGCAGCGGACCATTGTGCGCTTTGCCAGCTCGATCTTGAACGAGTTGTCGCCGTAGCCCTTTGCGGGCTTCATCTCCGCTTCCGCTGCCGCCCGGAAGTTTTCCGGCGTCGGCGCCTGGCCGACCAGCAGCTTTTCGGCAGTGAACGCCCGCCAGGGCTTGGTGCCGACCCCGCCCAGCGCGATGCGGGCTTCCCGGATCCTGCCGCCACTGATGTCCACAGCCGCTGCCGTAGACGCCAGCGCGAACGCATAAGAAGCGCGGTCGCGCACTTTCAGGTACTGCGAATGCGCGGCGAAGGGCAGGGGAGGCAGCTCCACGCTTGTGATGATCTCGCCCGGCTCCAGCACATTCTCGCGCTCCGGGTGATCGCCCGGCTCTAGGTGGAACTCCGTGAACGCGATGCGCCGGACACCGGCAGGGCCGCGCGTGACAACAACGGCGTCAAACGCCGCCATTGGGATCGCCATGTCCGACGGGTGGGACGCAATGCAGTTGGGGCTGGTTCCCAGCACGGCCAAAATGCGGTTGTAGCCGCCGATGGCCGGGCAGCCGGACCCCGGCACGCGCTTGTTGCAGGGCGTCGCCGTGTCCCGGA
The DNA here is from genome assembly GCA_964246575.1 of uncultured Armatimonadales bacterium. Lineage (GTDB taxonomy): Bacteria > Armatimonadota > Armatimonadia > Armatimonadales > Capsulimonadaceae > JANXMY01. The sequence goes on along the minus strand of CAXTRL010000484.1, from coordinate 272 downwards.
AGTAGTAGCAGCGGGTGCGCTGCAAGATGTTCCCGCCGGTGGTCGCCATGTTGCGAAGCTGGGCCGACGCGCCCATCAAAATGGCTTGAGATAGCGCCGGGTAGTTCTTGATAACTGTGGGATTGTTCGCCAAATCGGCGTTCGTGACCAGCGCCCCAATAGACAGACCGCCGTTCGGCAGCGGCGTGATCTGGGTCAGCGCTAGGGGCGAAACATCAATCAGCACCGACGGCGTCTCGACGTTCAGCTTGATTAAATCGATTAAGTTCGTG
>CAXTRL010000483.1:0-2533 GCA_964246575.1 uncultured Armatimonadales bacterium | reverse complement strand
GTCGTGCCGTAGCGGGCATGGGTGCGGGCGACCTGCCGGACGGCGTCCGCCGTGCCGTGCATGAAGTCCGCCCCGCCGCCGCCGTGGACATGCACGTCGGCAAACCCCGGCAGCACCAGCCAGCCGTGGGCGTCAATGTCTGTGGGACGGGGCGGGGCCGTGCGCTTCGGGCTGACTTCGGCGATGAGGCCGCTGTCGTCTACCGTGAGTGCGCCCTGTTCCAAAACACCGTCCGGCGTGACTATATCGCCTGTAATCGTATACATAGCGCTTTGTTCCTGCCGGCGGTGCCGAACTCCTGCAAATGATGCTGGAAATACTTTTGCTTTGCGCCAACAAAACGCCGCTATTCTGTCACTATACGAGTGAGGGCCAGCGATTGAAACCAGACACGGACGGTTTTGAAGACTTTTACCGGCAGCACGGCGACCGCATTTATCGGTTCTGCTTTCGCTTGTCCGGCAGCGTGTCCGATGCCGAAGACTTGACTCAGGAAGTCTTTTTGGCCGTTTGGCAAGGCCGGAAGCGCTTCGCAGGCCGCTCGTCGGTGCAGACGTGGCTTTACAAGATCGCCCTCAACTGCTGGCGGCATTCGCGCCGCACCCCACGCTTGGAAACGTCCGCCCTGGACGACGCCGCGCGGGCCGGGCCGGATTTGGCGCAGGCCATCACGAACAGCATTGCCCTCACTTGTGCCCTCCATGCCCTGCCGCCCGATTTGCGCGAGACGTTTCTGCTGGTCCGCGCTGAGGGCCTGACTTACCGCGAAGCCGCGTCGGTGCTTGCCGTCCCGCAGGGAACCGTGCAGTGGCGGGTGCATGAAGCGTCCCGCCGCTTGCGGATTTTGCTGGAAGATGCCCAGGATTAAAATCCTGGGCTGAAGGGCGCTTCGCGCCGGCTGTCCTACGGACAGAAGAAGACCGAGCCTGACTGTCTTTTGTCCGCGTCGGGTGCAGTTGCGCCAGGACAACCAGCCGAAGGCTACTCAGCCCAGGATTTCAATCCTGGGCCAACTGGAAATCAAACCATGACTTGCGATCAAACCCAACTACTTCTTGATGCCTACGCCGACCACGCGCTCTCTGCTTGGCAAGCATACCGCGTCCGCCGCCACCTCGCTGGGTGCGCTGTTTGCACAGCGCAGCTTGCCGACATTCAGCGCCTCAGCGCCTCCGTCCATGTTTGGCGTGATACCTCTGCTCCGGTAGCGCTTCAAGGCCGGATTGCCGCCGCGCTTCCAATGATTGCTCTAACGCCGCCGCGTGACCGGCGCATTGTTCGCCGCACCGCTGTGGGACTGGCGGGTGTCGCCGCAATCATCGTAGGCTTCTGGCTGCTGCCTGGTCATCCCGCCCAGCCGACATTCGCCTATGCTGATGTGGAGCGAGCGATGGCAAGTGTCAACGTGATGGCATGGACAGGCGAGACTACGATCTATGGCAAGCATGGAGTAATAACTCAGCACCATGTGGCCCACATCTGGATGCGGCGCAACCCACTGGCGGTAGCAACGGTCACTTTACCGGAACCCTCTCAGCCGCGAGGATCGCAAACTTTGGAAGATGAGCGCGGACACCTGGACATCCTGCCAAACGGCAAATGTGTTGTGCTACCTGGTCGAACGACTGTTTTCGGAACAGTTGCGGCTTACACCTCCCTTTTCACGAGGCCGCTACGGATGCTAGAGGGGGGAAAATTGGGTGAGCAGGGGCGCTCCGGCGAGTTGGAGCAGACGACGCTTAACAGCAAGCCTGCACTCAAGGTTACGCTATCATGGCATATCCCCAATGAATTGCGAACAACTCTATGGATCGATCCTGTTACAAAACATGTCATTCAAATGGAGGCGAGATCAACGGCAAATGGTGCATCTGTATATACTGATTCTGACACGCAGATGCGCTACGATGAAATCCCGCCGCTGGGCGTATTCGACGTTGTTCCGTTGCCTGGCGCAAGGGCAATAGATCAGCGGACACTGCGCGTATACCGGCAAAAATAGGTGTGGGCAATAAGATGAATGTGAGAACAGAAGAGGGCAGAGGTAAGCTCTGCCCCTACGGTTTGGATGGGCCGATTAGTCGGGCGTTTTTTGGACATTAGCCGCAGAGGTTTGGGCTTGGTCGCCGTGTTGGATGTACCAGGGGACGTTGATGACGACGATGCGGGGGTCGTGCAGGAGCAGCAAATTGGCTTTGAGGGCGGTGGCGCGGTGGTTATGCAAGAGCCAGGCCCACCAGCGCATTTCGACAAGTTCGGGAATGATGACGGCGATGAGCCTGTCGGGATATTGGGGCTTGAGCTGGTTCAAGTAGGCCGTCAAGGGGCCGGTGACTTTGCGGTAGGGGGACGACAGGATTTCCAGATGGGGGACAGGCAGGCCCGCCGCTTGGGCAGGCTGTTCTACCTGCTCAGCCCAGCAGGCTTGCAGCTCTGCGGCCAGCTTGTCGCCGTCCTCGTCGTTGCCGAAGGCGCCCGGGAGCTTGACATAAACGCCGGACACGTCGGGCGACAAGCGCATTCCAAAGCGCAG
>CAXTRL010000482.1:0-2535 GCA_964246575.1 uncultured Armatimonadales bacterium | reverse complement strand
CCGATGGGCTATTCTCTCCTTGCCCTGAACGGCAGGGCTTCAGCAGAGCAACTCCCCGCCTGCGCGGGCAAGAACCCAGACTCATCCTCATCCTCGCCCGCGAAGGCGGGAGCTTGCATTTCTAAAGCCCAGGGGTTCAGCCCTGGAAATCCTTTCCCCGTTGACGAAACTCTGGCAATCAGTTATAATCATCCTATGCGCCGAACAAAAATCGTTTGCACTATTGGACCGGCGACGCGCTCCCCGGAAAACTTGCGGCATCTTGTCCAGGCCGGCATGAATGTTGCCCGGCTGAACTTCTCGCACGGCACCCACAGCCAGCACGCGGAAGTGGTCACGGCGCTGCGGGAAATCGCAGCGGAGCTGAACGTGCCGCTGGCGCTGCTGCAAGACTTGTCCGGGCCGAAAGTGCGGGTCGGCAATGTCGCAGGCGATGGGGTGACACTTAGGCCCGGCGCGGAAATCGCGCTGACAATGGACGATGTGCCGGGGGACGAACACGAAATCAACCTGCCGGTGCCGGAGATCTTTGAGGCGGTCACGGTAGGCACGCATTTGATGCTGGACGACGGCCTGCTGGAGCTGTGGGTCAAGTCCAAGCGTTCCGGGGTGCTGATGTGCGAAGTTGTAGTCGGCGGGCTTTTGACATCGCATAAAGGCGTGAATGTCCCCGGCGTGTCGCTGCCGATTGCCGCCGTGACCGACAAAGATTTGGAAGACTTGAAGTTCGGCATTGCCCAAAAGGTGGACTATGTCGCCGCGTCATTCGTAAAAACGTCCGACGACATCGCCGTCCTGCGCGGGGTCTGCGAGGCGGCGCGGGCGAAAATCCCCATTATCGCCAAAATCGAGAAGCATGAAGCGATCAAGAACATCGACTCGATTATGGAAGCGGTAGACGGCATCATGGTGGCGCGGGGGGATTTAGGCGTTGAAGTACCGATTGACGAAGGCCCAATTATCCAAAAGATGCTGATCCACAAGTCCAACCGTGCGGGCAAGCCGGTCATCACGGCAACGCAGATGCTGGACTCGATGATCCGCAACCCGCGCCCGACCCGCGCGGAAGTGTCGGACGTCGCAAACGCTATTTTTGACGGCACCGACGCGGTCATGCTGTCGGGCGAAACGGCGATGGGCGCGTATCCGTTTGAGACTGTTCGGATGATGGCGAAAATTGCCGCGCATACCGAGTCGTCGATGGACTACGCCAAAATCTTGGACGAAAAGATGCGCTTTGATACCGGGCAGTCCATCACCGGCGCGATTGGGCAGGCGACCTGCGACATCGCGCATGATTTAAGCTGCGCGGCGATTTTGACGGCGTCGGCCACCGGACGCACGGCGCGGGTCGTGTCTCGTTACCGGCCCCGTGCGCCGATTATTTGCGCGACCAATCGCAAAGAAACCTACCAAAGATTAGCGCTGGTGTGGGGCGTCGAGCCAGTGATGGTAGATATGGCCGATGACTCCGACAGCATGATGCAGGCCACCATTGACGCCGCCGGCAAGACCGGCATCGTCAAAAACGACGACATTGTCGTCCTGACCGGCGGCGTTCCCGTGGGCCGGCCCGGCTCCACGAACTTTCTGAAAATCCACCGCATCGGCCAGCCGCTGCGCCCTGATTGATAACCCGCTAAAGTGATCTTATATGACTGATGACATTGCCGCCCGCCGCGCACGACGCCGCACAGTACGCCCGAAGCGCCCACGCCGCATTTTGGGCATTTGGGCTAGGGCTGCGCTGTCGGTCGCTGTAATCGCAGTTTCCATCTTCTTCGCGGTTTGCCTGGTCTTAAAGGCCATCAAGCCGTACCAGGAAGCCAGCCGCCAGCGTGTCCAGCTTGCCGAAACCCAACGCCAAAGCGGGGCGATTGCCGAAGAAAACGCCCAGCTTGAGCGCCGGATTGCGTATTTGAGGACGCCGGACGGCGTGGCGTCGGAAGCCCGCCGCATGGGGTATCTGAAGCCCGGCGAGTATCCCATTGTCGTGGAAGGGCTGGCCGAGCATCCCGAAATGAACGCAGCGCAAACGGAAACTTCTGCGTTTGCTCCGCCCGTTTCCTCCGTCAGCCCGTTGCGCCGCTTCTGGCGGCACTTGTCGGGCCACTAATTTTAAGAGTCCCTCCACCCCTACCACTGTTTGAACGAGGCGGAGGGAACAAGAAAGAATCAACAACATGGCAAAAGAAATCATTGTCAACGTGGACCACCGGGAAACCCGGATTGCGGTCCTCGTGGATAAGCAGCTGACCGAGCTGCATGTGGAGCGCGAGCAGCGCGTCGTCGGCAACTTGTATAAAGCCAAAGTAGACAACGTCCTGCCCGGCATGGACGCGGCGTTTGTAGAAATCGGCTTAGAGCGCAATGCGTTTTTGTATGTCGCCGACATTTTGCCCGAAGACGACGAAGACGGAGGGCCGCGCCGCAGCCGACGCGACCTGCATATCACCGATTTAGTGAAACGCGGCGACCAATTGCTGGTGCAGGTGGTCAAAGGCCCGCGCTCCACCAAAGGCTCCCGCGTGTCGT
>CAXTRL010000481.1:0-2558 GCA_964246575.1 uncultured Armatimonadales bacterium | reverse complement strand
ACTTTCTCGTTGTGCTTGCGCTGCCACTTTTTTTCGTGATGCTTTTCCGCCACGCGCTCGGCATGGGGCAAAGAACGCAATTTGGCAAGATGCTCGCGCCAGGCTTTTTTTTCTTTCGCCGCCAGCCGGATACGGTGCTGGGCCTGCGCCTGCGCTTCGGCAGAAGGGGCAGGCGAATGGTGATGATGTTTCGCTCCGGCGGAGGCTGGAACGGCGGACGCAAGAACGGCCAGGGCAAGCAAAGTCGGTAGAAAGCGCATAAAGTCACTATAACATAGGAAAAGGGCGAACGTCAAGGCGAACACAGGATCAAGGCAAACACTTGACTGGGTATAATTCTTTGGAAGCCCCGTCCTAAAGGACAGGTCTAGCGGCGCGGACGCCAACCGCACGGTGTGCGGAAGAACAAGAAAGCCAAACGTCATAATCTTCCGGTCGCAGACCGGTTGGCGCTTCGCCGTCAGACCTGTCCTTTAGGACGGGGCTTTGGAATTTTCGGCAGTTTCTCAAATTGACAAGGAACCATCGTGCCTGAACTTTACACCGTCGGCTATGAAGGCAGCACGCAGGCCGCGCTGCTGCAAACGCTAGTGTACCATGACGTTCAAACGCTGCTGGACATTCGGGAACTGCCGCAAAGCCGCAAGCCGGGCCTGTCCAAAACCGCACTCGGCCTCGCCGCTGCCGGGTTTGGTATCCTGTACGCTCACCTTCGCGCCCTCGGAACGCCCCGCGACATCCGGTATCAGCGCAAAATTGACCACGACGAAGCCGCCTTCCGCGCCGGCTTTTTAGCCTATTTGGCGACGCAGGACGCGGCAATGGAGGCACTAGTGGAGCGGGCCGGGCGCGAACGCTGCTGCCTGCTCTGCTACGAAGCCGATGTCCAGCAGTGCCACCGGCTGCTTGTCGCGGACCGTGCCGCCCAGATGTCCGGCGGTACACTAACCCCCATGCATTTGACCATCGGGTTAACGCCTCACTGGCGGTAGGATAATCATGTCAGCACGCCCGATCCACTCCCGGACCGTCGTAACTTGGGGCGGCTTGCTGTGCCAAGCATCTTCGTGGAAGCCTATGGTCGCCGACACCGCCGGCTCTAATTCCCGAAACCACTCAGCCACTAGAGAGCGATCTTCCTCTGACGTGGAAGCGTGCTTCTTTTTACAAAAGAAACCGGAGCCTTGTTTTGAGTCTCCGCCGCCTCCGAAGGTCAGTTGCCTATCTTCCGCCACTTTCACTAGCGCCTGAAAGAACAGGTCCAGGCATTCATCATCCAGAGCAGGAGCGAATTGCCAAGCGACAGCAAAACCAAACTCTTGAAACTCGCCCCGGTGCAGTTTCTTTCGTAACCTCTTTTTCATCCCTATTCCTAACATTGGCCCTCGTGTAATAGATGGCTTCCGGCGCAACACTCAATTGTTTGACAAGCCTGGCTTATAGACAGTTGCAATCGTCATCTGTCAGCCAGGGCCAATTACCGTTATGGGCATGATAAGCAAATACAAGGGCTAGAAAAGAAACAAGGGCGAGGAAAGACAAAACCAATCCAATTTTACCAGCACCTGTTTTTCTGCTGAACGCGCCAAGCAGCAACCCCACGAGATCACAAACCAATCCAATAAAGCCGAACGTGAAGTACCCCGGATAAGGTCGCGCGACGCTACCATGGCCGAAAAGATCGCTGCTTTGCATCACGCAAAGACTCATCACAATTCCAACGCCCGCAAGCCACAAGGAGGCTCGCCCTTTGCGTCTCACATTGGCGGAGATGCTCCCCTGCGCCGGCAATACAGGAAGCGGGATAGCAGGCGGCCAAATAGAGTTACCCATAATTTTGTTTCTTCAGAAAGACTTCGGTTGACTGCCTGTATATCATTATATCACACATCTTGTACAGAGGGGACACTCGGAAGCAGGGCGTTTCCTTGACATCGCCTACGCGCAGAGGTATATTGAGGTATGCTCCAAAGACTTTCCGGCAAGGCTGCCGTTCGTGTGCCGCTTCTTCTTCTGCTGTCCCCCGCCGCGCTTTCTGTCCCGGCGCTTGCTGCGCCGGCGACTGCCGCCACTGACGCCAGCACCGAGCGGGTGCAGACGATGTATACGTCGTGGGACGATTACTACTTCTATGCGGCGTTCCGGGTGCATGACGCGGATGTGCTGGGAACCAATGTCGCTACGACTTCGCAGCCGCAGCAGGACGACGACGTGGAAGTCTTTTTTGAGACTGATGACGCCCGCGCGAAGCTTCGTACCCCGCAGACATTCCAAATGGCGGTTTCGGCAGCGCAGGGGGCGTACTTCAGCGTCGGCGACGGCACGAAAATCCCCAAAGGCAAGGCAGTTTATTCCTACAAGTACGCGGCGACTGTCAACGGCACGCTGAACAAGCCGGAAGACACCGACACGGGGTACGACGTGGAGCTTGCCATCCCGTGGTCGGAAATGGGACGCTCCGGGCCGCCCGCGCCGGGCGCGACCTGGGGCTTTAACGTCATTTCGCGGGACCGGGACACGCTGACGGACCCGGCGGATAAGTTTTACTCGCTGTCCCC
>CAXTRL010000480.1:0-2569 GCA_964246575.1 uncultured Armatimonadales bacterium | reverse complement strand
CTCGAATATCTGCACGAATGTTGCGCTTTTTGCCCTAGCCGCAACTGTTTATATGGCAACATTAGGCCGGAAAGGACTCGCGCAGACCGCCGAGCTTTGCCTGCAAAAATCCCACTACGCCGCCGCTGAGATTGCCAAGCTGCCCGGCTACGCGCTGGCGTTTGAAGGCAAACCGTTCTTTAAGGAGTTTGTCGTCAAGACGCCGGGTGATCCCACCAAAATCAACGCAAAGCTGATGGAGCAGGGGATGATCGGCGGCCTGCCATTAACCAAGATGTACCCGGAAATGGGGAACGCGATGCTGGTCTGCGTGACCGAGCAGAGAACTAAAGAAGAAATAGATGCGCTGGTAACAGCGTTAGGAAGCATGAGCCGCTAAGATTATGAATGATACGCCTGAGCCATTGTTATTTGAGCTGAGCCGCCCCGGCCGCTTAGGGATCGAGCTGCCGGCTTGCGATGTTCCCGTTCAGCCGCTGGATGCGCTGCTTCCTGGCATTGCCCGGCGCGAAGTTCTGCCCCTGCCGGAACTCTCGGAACCCGAAGTCATCCGGCATTTTACGCATTTATCCCAGCGCAACTACTCGACCGACTCCGGGTTTTATCCATTAGGGTCGTGTACGATGAAGTACAACCCGAAGCTGAACGAAGATATAGCCCGGCTGCCGGGGTTCGCCCGCGTCCATCCTGAAATGCCCGACACGGCAGTGCAGGGGACTCTGGAAGTGCTGTTTGCGATGCAGAACATTCTTGCCGAAATCGGCGGCATGGACACGGTTAGCCTTCAGCCTGCCGCTGGCGCACACGGCGAGCTGCTGGGCCTCATGCTCATCAAAGCCTACCATGATGACCACGGCCAGGGCCAGCGAGATACCATTCTTGTCCCGGAAGCCGCGCACGGGACAAACCCGGCGTCGGCGGCCCGCTGCGGCTACAAGACGGTCACGGTCAAGTCGGATGAACGAGGCCGCGTTGACTTGGCGCACTTGAAAACTTTGCTGAATGACCACGTTGCCGGCCTGATGCTGACCAACCCCAACACGCTGGGTTTGTTTGAAGACGACATCGCCGAAATCTGCGATCTCATTCACAAGACCGGCGGCCTGATCTACTGCGACGGTGCGAACATGAACGCTTTGGTCGGACGCGCCCGGCCCGGCGACATGGGCTTTGACGTCATGCACTTCAACCTGCACAAGACGTTTTCGTCGCCGCATGGGGGTGGGGGACCCGGCTCCGGCCCGGTCGGCATCAAAAAGATCTTGGAGCCGTATCTGCCGGTCCCGCAGGTCATCAGAACCAAAGACGGCTACCGAATGGACTCCGACCGACCGAAATCCGTCGGCAAAATCCATGGCTACTACGGCTCATTCTTATGCATCCTGCGCTCCTATGCTTTTATTATGTACTACGGGCGTGAGCGTCTGGCGCAAGTTGCCGAGAACGCCGTGCTGAATGCGAACTATATCCGGGTTCAGCTTCAAGACGTGTTTGATGTCGCGTTCAGCGAGATTTGCATGCATGAGTGCGTTTTTACGGCCAAGCGGCAAAAAAAGATGCACAGTGTCAATGCGCTGGAAATCGCCAAGCGTTTGATGGACTTCGGCTATCATCCGCCGACCATCTACTTCCCGCTGATTGTCCCGGAAGCGCTGATGATCGAGCCGACGGAAACCGAAAGCAAAGAAACCCTGGATCAGTTTATCCAAGCCATGCGCCAGATTGCGCGAGATATTGAAGAAAACCCGGAGATTGTCCACTCCGCGCCGCACACGACGCCTGTCCGCAAGCTTGACGAAGCGACCGCTGCCCGCCAGCCCTGCCTTTGCTGGATAGGGCCGACGGAATAAATGCGCTGGAACTGGCTGGAAGGCGCAGGGCCGGGTGACCCAGAGCAGAACATGGCCACTGATGCGCTGTTGCTGACCACGCTCGCGGAGAGCTGCACAGCAACGCCTGCTGTTCGGGCTTACACCTGGAACAAGCCGGCGGTCAGTATCGGACGCCTGCAAAACGAGGCGGCAGTCCGGGCGCTTTATCCAAATTTGCCGCTTGTTCGCCGTCCAACCGGCGGACGCGCGGTTCTGCACGGGGATGACTTAACAATTTCCGTCGCTGTTCGCCTGGACTGGTTCCCGCTTGAACGCCGCTCCGTGACAGGTTCCCACCAGCTACTTGTAGACCCGGTTCGGATTGCGCTTGCCTCAAGTGGGCTTAACGTCTGCTATGGAGGCTGCCCGATACGCGATCAAAAGAACATCGTGAACTGCTTTGATCTTGCCGCTTCCTGCGACCTGATTGAGAGTCATAGCGGAAAAAAGCTGGTCGGCAGTGCCCAGCGGCGTGAAAATAATGCGCTTTTGCAGCAGATGTCCCTGAGTCTTGCGCTTCTCCCAAACCGTGCTGCCTTTCTGTGGCATCTGCGGAAAGCGTTCGCCGAAACATTTTCGCGTTATTGATACGCAATTCGCGGTATAATAACACGGTTAAGAAGAGAGCGAGGGAGAAGCCCGGCATGGCACGCAAAATACTGACCTGCGACGATGAAAAGCATATCGTTCGCTTGATC
>CAXTRL010000479.1:0-2586 GCA_964246575.1 uncultured Armatimonadales bacterium | reverse complement strand
GGAACGCAGGTGCAGGTCGTCATGGTCCAGGGCAGCCGGATTGTGGTGCGCGGCCCGGAGTAGGGACCGGGTATAATCCCTTCATGCCCATCAGTGCAACGTCCAAAAAGCCGGTCCCGCCGAAGAAGCCGCGCAAGCCGGAGTTCTCGCCAACCCGTCTGCGCTCTTTTATTTCCTGCCCGATGATGTACCGGCTGGACTATGTGGACAAAGTCGGCAAGTTCTACCACCGCGCCCGCGCCGGGTTCACGTTCGGCTCCACACTCCATCAAGCCTTGCAGACATTCCACCAAGACGGCGGCAGCGCGGCGGTGTCCGCGCCGGAGCTGGTCGCCAAAATGAAAACCGTTTGGCAGTCGCAGGGGTACGAAAGCGCGGCGCATGAAGCCGAACACAAAGTCGAAGCGGCCCGTATCTTAGAAACGTACCATGCCGCGTCGGAAGCGCGGGCCGAAGAAACCCGTCCGTTTCTGATTGAAAAGATGCTGAAGTGGGACATGGGGCCGTTCGTGCTGACGGGGCGTATTGACCGCATTGACGAGCATCTGTCCGACGGCGCTTTGGAGATCGTCGACTACAAATCCGGGCGCATGGGTGTCACCGAAGCCGACGTCAAGAGCGCGTTGGCGATGTCTGTGTATCAATTGCTCGCCAAGCGAAGCAACCCGGACCGCCGGGTTTACGCCACCATCCACGCCCTGCGCGGCGGCGTCACCGCGTCCGCATCGTACTCAGACGACGAGCTGCTGGCTTTAGAAGAAGACCTGCGCGGCATCGGCATTACCATTTTAGAAAAAGACTTCGAGGCCGTCCGCCCCATCCCCCTGCCCGACGTCTGCCCCTGGTGCGACTTTCTGCCCCTCTGCACCCGCGCCTGGAAGCGCGAGGGGCGAGACTACGCTGCTGAGCTTGGCCTAGAAACAAGTTTATGAGTTTTTATAGTGAAGGTTACTGTTTTGTTCCGTGGCGTCGTGTTCCAGAAAGGGAAGGGGACGAGGAACAAGGTTTCGAGCCTGATCTCCCTGACCATATCTACTCTGAATTGCTGGCGTTCATGGGCGATGAGCCAAATTCAGGATCGCCTTACCCCGCGTTGTACCTTGTGAGATGGCCGGAGAATGAGACTGAACCGCAAGGGCTAGAGCCTGTTTCTGAGGAACTGGCAATTCTGCTGGAAGCAGGGCAGATCTACCCGCCTGCAATTGCGATTGCCCGTGGCGCTGTTAGACAGGTAATCGGAACTGAAGATGCATCCCAAGCGGAAGCCGTCGGAAGGTTCACAAGCGTTCTTCGTAATGAACTTGAGAACCAGAGAAATCGCCCGTTCTTTCTAGCGAAATCTTTGGTGTGGCATCATATTGCTTATGTAAAACCTGGTGACTACTGCTGGATTTTGTGTTATGACCCGAAGCGAGCAGAACCCCTGTGGTATGTGTCGCACGATTACTTCGCGTACACCTGTCCCGTTGAAGAATTTGATGTAGATGTCGCTTACTTATGCGAACGCTTTAGAGTATCGCCCGAAACAAATAAGGATAAAATTGGGAGGTAGGGGCAAGCCCTACCCCCTACGAAAAAGGACGTTATGCGATTTCTTCGCCGATGCCCAGGGCTTTGAGGTCGCTGCGGGAGCGGTCGTCGGTGGACACGAGCGCCCGCATCTGAGCGGCGACTTCGCTTTCGGTGAGGTCATGGCGGGTCATGGCGTCGCGGATGAATGAGACGCGGTCGTGGGCCATCAGCAAATCCAGGCTGGAGATGTCTAAAATATCGGCGAGGGCGCCGAGGGCGGGGACAGTTTGGGCGATGTCGCTTTCGGCCCTGGCCCGGAGCAGGGTTTGGGCATACTCCAACTCGCGCATGGCCTGGTCGAGCGGGGCGCTCATTACCCGGAATTCGTTGACTTTTTCTGCGAGTTCGCCGCTCAGTTCTGCCGCCATTGCCATTGTTCCTCCACGCTGTCGTCTATTATACCCCGCCGATGACCGTCTAGGAATGAATGTCCGAGGTTGACAAATGCCGGGCGTCAAGTGTAAGATAGATTATGCCCGTTTCCGCCGCGACGCCTTCCGCTTCTTCGCGTTCTCCATCTTCGCTTTCCACGCTGCCGCCGGTCGCGCTGCCCGCGTTTGAAGGGCCGCTGGACTTGCTGCTGCATTTGATCCGCGAACACCGCGTCGACATCGCCGACATCCCCATCTTGCAGATTACGGATCAGTATTTGGCTTATCTGCGGGCGATGGAAGCGATGAACCTGAACGTCGCCGGCGAGTTTCTGCTGATGGCGGCAACGCTGCTGGAAATCAAGAGCCGGATGCTGCTGCCGAAGCCGCCGCGTGTGGAAGAAACCGAGGAAGGTGAAGACCCGCGTTTGGAACTTGTCCGGCGGCTGGAAGAATATCAGCGCTATAAGCTGTTCATAGACACGCTGGCGGAGTGGGAAGATGATCGCCGGGCGCTGTTTTTTCGGGGCCAGGGCGATTACGGCGGCGAATACGTCCTGCCGGTGGAGTTTGGGGCGCTGAAGCCGGGCGCACTTCTGCAAGCCTTGAACCGCCTGCTGGCCGAATCTGGGGACGACGGCGG
>CAXTRL010000478.1:0-2589 GCA_964246575.1 uncultured Armatimonadales bacterium | reverse complement strand
GATGGGCATTCCGACGACGCGCTACAAAGTGACGGCGTTTGTGTTAAGCGCGTTCTTGACGGGCATTGCGGGCGCACTGTTCGCGCTGTATCAGCCGTCGCTGTCGAGTGACCAGTTTTCGTTTGTCCGCTCCATTGACACCGTCGTCATGGTGGTGCTGGGCGGCCTTGGGTCCATCAGCGGCGTTGCAATTGCCGCTGTGCTGCTGACGGTGCTGCCCGAAGCTCTGCGCGGGCTGGACCAGTACCGGCTGGTCGCCTACTCCCTGCTGCTGATTATTCTGATGCTGACCCGGCCCCAGGGCATCTTCGGGCGCGAAGAGCTGTCCCGCGCCTGGCTGCTGGGCCAGATCGCGGCAGTGCGCGGCTGGTTCACCCGGCGTCCGCCGCAGGCTCCGGTGCTAGCAACCGGCCCCGACGTGATGACGACAACGCGCGACCGGGACGATGTAGATGTGTAATCAGAGAATTAAAGATGCCGGGGTTGTAGAAAACCCCGGCACAGAAGCGTCCTTCGGACGAAGATGAGGCCGAGAAGTTAGCTTCTCCGTGTCCGAAGGACATCTCCTGCCGGGGTTTTCTACAACCCCGGCCTTCTCACTACTAGCCTTCCGTCACAGCTTTGACAACTGCTTCCGGCTGCTCTAATTGAATGGAATGCCCGATGCCGGGCAGAACTTCGCGCCGGTAGCCCGCTTGGAAGTGGTTTTCCTGATCTTCCGACCCGGCGGCAAGCGCCGCGCCGTCTTCCGCGCCATGCAGCAAAATTGTCGGGACTTTGATGGGCGGCGTCAAAAGCAGCGATGCTTCTAATGCGTCATAGCGCGGGTCGGGCAGGGCGCGGCCCCAGCGGACACGGTACGAATGCAGCGTGATTTCCAGCCAGTCCGGGTTTTCCCAGGCTTGAGACGCGGCGCTGAACTCGTTTTCGTCGAAGAAGTGTGCCGGCCCCCAGGTTTCCCATAAAAAGCGGCAGATTGCATTGCGGTCTTCTTCCAGCGAGTAACGTGCCTGCTCCGTGCCGAAGAACCATTGATACCAGTAGGCTTTACGCTGAATAGGCGTCATCGGCTGGTTTGGGCCGCCGCCATACGGAACCGACAGCGCGACCAACTGATCCAAGCGCTCCGGCCAGTTGGCGGCGAAAAGGTACGCCGCACGTCCGCCCCAGTCATGGCCGACCAGGGTGAACTTGCCGAGGCCCAGCACGTCGGCGAAGTCTTTGGCGTCCTGAGCAATCGCCGTCATCTGCCCGGAGCGGCGCGTCAGCGGGTCCAAAAACTTGGTCGGGCCAAAGCCGCGCAGGTACGGGGCGTAAGTATGCCAGCCCCGTTCCGCCAGCGGCCCGGCGACGGCGTCCCAGGTGCGGGCGTCGTAAGGCCAGCCGTGCAGCAGAAGAACCGGCTTGCCGTCCGCCGGCCCCTGCTCCAAGTAGGCAACGTCAAGCAGCGGGGTTTGGATTGTCTTCAAGTCCGCCATGTTAGATGCCTCCGTAAACAACCGTGCCGCCGACAATCGTGGCCTGAACCGTAGGAGCATCGGGCCAGCCGTCCAGCACGGCGAAGTCGGCGCGGTGGCCGGGGGCGATCCGGCCCCGGTCGTTTTCTAAGAAGACGCTGTACGCCGCGCCTTCGGTGTAGGCCCGCAAGGCGTCGAGCGTGGACACGGTTTGGTGCGGGCCAAGCACGGTGCTGGACGGGGTGCGGCGGTTTGTCGCAGATGCGATGCCGTCAAGCGGTGCGCCGGGAATGACGGGAATGTCGGACGAAAAGACGAGCGGCAGGCCGGCGGCGTAGGTTTCGGCATAGGGCATCAGGCGGTGAGCACGGGAGTTGCCGATGGCTATCGTGTAGGCGTCACCGAAGCGCATCAAAAACTCCGGCTGGTACACGGGCAGGAGGCCAAGCCGCGCTAATCTGCCGATCTGGTCCGGCCAAAGCAGCATGGCGTGTTCAATCCGGTGCCGGGCGTCAGGGCGGGGCTGCTTTGCGAGAGCCTTGCCGTAAGCGTCTAAACACAGGTCAATCGCTGCGTCGCCGATAGCATGGGCGGCGATCTGCCAGCCGGCGGAGTGCGCTTTCAGGACCATCGCGTCCAGTTCCTCGGCACTCCAGACCGCCGTGCCGAGGCTGTCAGATTCGACAAATGGCGAGCGCAGGAGAGCGGTGCGCGTAGTTAAAGCCCCATCAGTAAAGACTTTGGCTGGGCCGATCCGCACCCAGTCCGTTTCCGGGGTCACATCACGCGGATGAGGCACGTCGTCCATCGCCGCAAGCTGGGACAACAGCATCATCAGCGAGCAGCGCACGGTCAGTGCGCCGGACGCGGCGGCTTCGTGATACGCAGCAATCTCCCGAAAGCTGTCGCGGGCGGCAAGGCCAAGCGTCGCATCCACGGCGCTGGTGATGCCCATCGCATTCATGGCTTCGGATGCGCGTCCGAGCGCGGCGACTTTGTCTGCAAGTGACGGCTCCGGAGCAGCGTCATACGCCAGGTTCGCGGCGGTTTCTAAAAGAACACCGGTCGCTTCCCCGCGCTCGTCCCGGACAATCGTGCCGCCTGGCGGGTCCGGCGTGTTAGCCGTCACGCC
>CAXTRL010000477.1:0-2589 GCA_964246575.1 uncultured Armatimonadales bacterium | reverse complement strand
GGCGGCGCTGCCAGCGTGTTCGCCGCCGGTGTCACAGTCATTTGGTCAGCCATAAAAGTCTCGAATTGCCCCGCCGCTTGGCACGAAATCCGGTACAGTATACAAGCAAAGACCCGCACAAGTCAAGTTGCGCCGCAAGATACTTTGCCGCCTTACTTTTTATCCGCTCTGCTTTTTAGCCCCTAGGCAGGACATTCACCTATCCACGCCGAACTTTCCGCCATGCTTACCAATGAAGAAACACTGCAAATATTCAGGGATTCCGGCGCACTTTTAGAGGGCCATTTTCTCCTGGCGTCGGGCTACCACAGCGCCGTTTACTTGGAAAAGTTCCAAGTGCTGCAATTCCCGCCAATGGTGGAAAAGCTTTGCGCCGAGATCGCGGGGCGCTTTGCGAATGCTGAAGTCAGCGTCGTCATCGGCCCCACCACCGGCGGCGTTTTATTGGCCTACGAAGTCGCCAAGCACCTGGGCGTGCGCGGCATCTTCGCCGAGCGCGGCGACGATGGGCAGGGCCGGGTCCTGCGCCGGGGTTTTGAGATCAGGGAAGGCGAGAACGTGCTTCTGGTAGACGACATTCTCACCACCGGCGGCTCCGTCCGGGATACCATGCAGGTCGTGGAAGGCTATCAGGGCAATCTCGTCGGCATCGGCGTTCTCGCCGACCGCTCCGGCGGCACCGTAGACTTCGGCGTTCCGCTGGAAGCCCTGCTGCGCCTAGACGTTGAAAAGTTCGCCCCCGACGCCCTCCCCGACTGGCTTGCCGCCATTCCCCTAACCGAGCGCGGCAGCACCAAGCACTTGAAGCCGTAAAGAAGGCCAGCCGGGCATGAAACGCAAAGTGCTGAACGGGCTAGGTATATTTCTCGATGCGCTGCTGGACAGCAGGTATCCATTACTCGCGTGGGCTTCCTTGCTTTGTTTCGGAGCCGGGATTGTCAACGGTTGGACTTCTTACATTGCGCTGCTGCACAATGTTCCACTCAATGGCGTGGTGGAATTCTTTCAGAACGTCAACAAAAGCAGCGGTGCCAGCACACATATGGAGTACCTCTCAACATTGATCGCTTACAGCCTTCTTGGCTTCTTAGGGGGCATCGCCTTTTTCATAGTCTGGCGCAGACTAAATCACAAGATGTTTCCTCATAAAATATGACAGGCAGATTAAAAGGACAAAGAAACATGAAGCGGAATAGCCTGGTAACGGTCCTTCTGACCGGCAGTATCTTGGCAATTGGGGCGTTTGGGCTGACACGGGTACGGCTAATGCCGCCGGTGCAGGCCGCGCCCGTTGCGGCAAAGCCCATCGCGGCAGCGAGCCAGATGGCGGATTTGTTTGCGGGAAAGTCGTTCCCGCTATCCCTGCCGGCGGAAAAGATGGACAGCTCTTATCACCTTGTCGCGCTGGTGGACGCGCAGGGCAAGCCGAACTTATATGCGACCCAGGGCGCGACGACTTCCGCAGGCGGCGAAACCTACTTGGTCGCGTATGAAGTGACGGTGACGGACCCGAAGACCGGCGTTCCCCCGCAGCCGAAGCCGGGGACAAGCGGCCAGATTATCTTTATCAATTTGCACGCCATTCAAGCGATGGGCGGTATTATTCCCATCCAGCCGCCTCCGCCGACTCCGATTATTGCTCCGGCGGCTCCGTAAAAGTGCTGAGAAAGTATCGGGGTTGTAGAAAACCCCGGCAGGAAATGTCCTTCGGACACGGAGAGGATCAGCGAATGAGCTTCATCTTCGTCTCAAAGGCGCTTCTTTGCCGGGGTTTTCTACAACCCCGGTCCCGGCAGGAAAAATCTTGTGGCACAGCGAATAGAAGCGCTATGATTTCCGTGGAAGACGTTTCCAAGACTTTTAGCGGTCAGACCGCGCTCCTGCCGACCACGCTGACACTCGCCCCCGGCAAGACCACCGTGCTGATTGGCCCCAGCGGCTGCGGCAAATCCACGCTCCTGCGCTTGCTGATCGGGCTAATAACGCCCGACACGGGCCGCGTTGTGGTTGGCGACACGCCGCTGACGCCGCAGAACGCCGACCAGCGCCGCCACGCCGTCGGCTACGTTATCCAAGACGGCGGCTTATTCCCGCACCTGACCGCCGCGCAAAATGTCTCGCTGCTGGCGCGTCATCTCGGCAAAACCCGTGATCAAATCGCGTCGCGCATGACTGAA
This sequence comes from uncultured Armatimonadales bacterium, assembly GCA_964246575.1. Taxonomy (GTDB): domain Bacteria; phylum Armatimonadota; class Armatimonadia; order Armatimonadales; family Capsulimonadaceae; genus JANXMY01. The sequence goes on along the minus strand of CAXTRL010000477.1, from coordinate 412 downwards.
CTGGCCCAAATGGTTCAGCTCCCGGAAGAGTCGCTGTCCCGCTACCCGTCCGGCCTGTCCGGCGGCCAGCGCCAGCGCGTCGGCCTGATGCGGGCTTTAATGCTGGACCCGCCCTTACTGCTTTTGGACGAACCGCTCGGCGCACTGGACCCCATCACGCGCTTTGAGCTTCAAACCCAGCTCAAAACCATCTTCGCGGATTTAGGCAAAACCGTTGTCCTTGTCACCCACGATATGGGTGAAGCCGCATATTTCGGGGACACAATTATTTTGATGCGCTCCGGCGAAATTGTCCAATCGGGAACGCTGGATGACCTGCTGCATCGCCCTTCCGAGCCTTATGTGACCGATTTCATTCGCGCCCAGCGCTCCCCCTTGTTGGAAGTGCCGGAGGTGGAGGCATGAGGAAAAT
>CAXTRL010000476.1:251-2606 GCA_964246575.1 uncultured Armatimonadales bacterium | reverse complement strand
AGGCCACTGAAAGTTTTGTAGAAGTGTGGAGGAACTGCCTGTGCCTTACGTTATCGCTGAACCCTGCATTGGGGTCAAAGATCGATCCTGCGTTGCGGTCTGCCCCGTGGACTGCATCCATGAAGCGGGTGACCAGCTTTATATTGATCCGAACGAGTGCATTGACTGCGGCCTGTGCGAGCCGGAATGCCCGGTGGATGCGATCTTCATGGAAGATGAAGTTCCCGATCAGTGGAAAAGCTTTATTCAGATCAACGCCGACCTTTCCAAGAAGTAGGTCATAAACGCGAAGCGCACGGGCGGGCTGACAAGTCCGCCCGTGCGCTTTTTTGCCGCGGGTCTGTTGAAAAGAATGCCGATGTCAAACGCGGAAAGCGGCTTTGTTCGGCTGCCGAGCGGGCTGCGGCTGCGGTATCGGTGCGCCGGGGAAGACGGGCCGACGGTGCTGCTGCTGCACGGCTGGCCCCAAACGGGCTACGCCTGGCGGCGGGTGCTGCCGACTTTGGCGGCGTCCGGGTACGTCGTGGTCGCGCCGGATGGGCGCGGCTGCGGGGACTCGGACAAGCCTACCGGCGGTTATGAAGCCGAAACGCGCATGGAAGATGCGCGAACTTGAATGGAAGCGCTGGGCCTGGCGGACGCTTCGATTTTTGTAGTCGGCCATGGGGACGTGGGCGCGGAAGCGGCGTCGGCTTACGCGGCGGTCCACCCAAACGAAGTTGCAGCTTTGGTTCTGCTGTCGGCGGGGCCGGGCCTGCTGCCCCGGCAACCCGGCTGGATGGGCGCGTTCCATCAAACGCCCGACCTGCCGGAGCTTCTCATTGCGCCGCAGATGGAAGCGTACCTGCGGCACTTTTTCCGGGCCTGGGCGCATGACCCGGACATGCTCTCCGAGGCCGATTTAGCGGTCTATGTGCAGGCATTAGAAAAGCCGGGCGCACTGCGGGCGAGTTTGGCTCCGTTCCGTGTTCCGTCCGCCGCGCCTTTTGAGGCGCACGAAGTCCCAACGCTGCTGCTGCTGGGCGGAAGCGACCCGCGCTTAGATTTATCCTGCCTGCCGGAAGACCACGCCAAACTCAGAGTGCAGACCATCCCGCGCGGCGGCTACTGGCTGCCGGAAGAGCGGCCCGACCCGGTCGCTGCCGCCCTGCTGACATTCTTCCGAGAACAGCAAGCCGTTTAGAAACTAAGCCATGTACCTGGAAATTGCCCAAAAGCTGCGGGACTGCGTCAAAAGCGTTCCAATCTGGACACGCGAAGCGCTGGCGGACTTCTTCGGCGTCGGCATCGGCGCGTTCTCGCAGGATGGCCCGGTCATCACTTATCATCAGTCCAGCAGCCATGCGGCGGTGTCCTATGTGCTGAAGGGGACCATCTTTTTCGCCGACATCCGCCAAATCGTGCGCGGCTACCCGCGCATCCTGCCGGTCTCGGATTACACCACCGAGCGCTTCGCGGCGACCCAAGAACGGACGCTGTTCAAGACGCTCCGGGACGGTGAAGTGATTGTCGAGAAAAAAGAAGACGGCGTCAATATCCGCCTTTACAAGCGCGGCGACAAGGGCAGCAGTTACTTGTTTGCCACCCGCGACGTGTACGACGGCAGCAACCCGCTTGTTTCGGCGGGCATTGAGAATGTCCGGGGCCTTGGGATTGACTACGGCTCGTCCGCCAAAAAGCTCCTCGATAAGCTGTACCCACGCGCTTACAAGCTGGCCGACCTCGGCTACACGCTTTGCTTTGAGATGACCCTGCCCGAAATCGAAACGGTCATCCCTGCCGACCAGCCCGACCTGATCTTGATTGACGTCATTGACCCCGATTTCGTCTTTGCCGACCGCCTGGAAAAAGAGCGCATTGCCGAAGATTACCGCCTGAACTTAGTGGAGCTGCACGGGCGCCTCACCGGCGGCAGCGAAGCCGGCGACATCTACAAGCGCCTGCGTTCGCTGGAGCATCTTGCCACGCGCGACGGCGTGGAAGGCTTTGTCGTTAAAGGCCGCTTTGAGGCGTCCGACCAGCTCTTTCTCAAAGTCAAGCCCGCCGTCGTCCGCGACGCCCACCGCCTGTTCAGCCTCCCCGACCTCCAGGCCGTTTGGGCCGCCATCACCGAAGATTTCGGCCCCGACGCCCTCGCCGACACCGAGTTCGCCGAAGAAGCCATGCTTGATTACTTAGGTTCGCATGGCCGCAACCCCCGCTGGCAAGTGCAGGACTTTCTAGCGGAGCAAAAGTCCACGGATTGAAATCCGTGGCTGAAGAGCCTTCGGCTGATACGAAGTAATGCCGCAGGCATACTGTCCTGCGGACAGAAGATAATAGAGAGGTCAATGATTGTCTAACCGCAACCTGAAC
>CAXTRL010000476.1:0-241 GCA_964246575.1 uncultured Armatimonadales bacterium | reverse complement strand
CAGGACTTTCTGGCAGAAGTTAAACAAGAGTAGGCTCGGCCAGGAGCAATCCATCAGATTGTGCGCGTTGGACAACTTTGTTGTTGATGTTTGCTGGTGAATCGACCAGAGGATGCAAAAGTCCGGGGCTGAAAAACATGACTTCATCCCCTAAGTAGCGTTCCGCCGCACTGTACCGTAAACCATAAGCTATGTCGTCGTGTCCTCTGTAAAGATCAAGAATTGCATCTGCCGCGTCGTA
>CAXTRL010000475.1:0-2610 GCA_964246575.1 uncultured Armatimonadales bacterium | reverse complement strand
CTGACCGGCATTGTCGGCGTGGCGTATGACTTGACCGAGCACAAGCGCCTAGAGCGGCAGCTCGCTCACCAAGCGTTCCATGACTCCTTGACCGGCCTGCCGAACCGGGCGCTGTTTTTGGACCGGCTGGCCCATGCCCTGGCCCGCTCCGAGCGGCAGGGATCGGCGGTGGCGGTGCTGTTTGTGGATTTGGACAACTTCAAAGTCGTCAACGACAGCTTGGGGCATTCCGTGGGCGATGCTCTGCTGTCGGAAGTGGCCGCCCGGCTGGGCGCTTGTGCGCGGGGCGGCGACACCGTGGCGCGTCTCGGCGGCGATGAGTTTACCCTGCTGCTGGAAGACCTGCCGGGCCGGGCCGCCGCAACGGAAGTGGCCGCCCGGATCGCCGACGCCCTGGCCGAGCCGATGATGCTGGAAGGTCGCACGTTCACCGTCACGGCCTCGATTGGGCTTGCTTTAAGTCATTTGGCCAGCGAGGGAGCGCTTGGGGCGGGCGAGAACGACCTGCTGCGCGAAGCAGACGTAGCCATGTACCAGGCCAAAAACAACGGCAAGGCCCGCTGGGTCGTCTTTGACCGGGGCATGAACTCGCAGGCGCAGGAGCGGATGGAACTGGAAGGAGACTTGCGGCACGCCATCGCCGCCGGTACGCCGGGTGAAGCGGCCTCGCAAGTCTCTAACTCTCAAGGCGGCTGTTTAATTTTGCATTACCAGCCGATTGTGGATTTGGACACCGGCATTCTGGTAGAAGTGGAAGCGCTGGTCCGCTGGCGGCATCCCAGCCGGGGACTCATCCCGCCGCTGAAGTTTATTCCCATTGCCGAAGAATGCGGCCTCATCTCCGACCTCGGCCAGTGGGTGCTGCGCGAAGCCTGCCGGCAGACCCGCCGCTGGCAGCAGGACCATCCGCAGGACATCCCGCTGGTTGTCGGGGTCAACTTGTCCCTGCGCCAGCTTGAACCGGGCCTGGTGCCGCAGATTGCCCGGATTCTAGCGGAAACCCGGCTGCCTCCGGCCTGCCTCAAGCTGGAAATCACCGAAAGCGTGATGATGAGCGACACGCAAAACACAATCGCCTGCTTGGAAGCCTTGAAAGCGCTGGGAGTGCGGATCGCCGTGGACGACTTCGGCACGGGCTATTCTTCCATGGCGTACCTCAGCGCGTTTCCGCTGGACACGCTTAAAATCGACCGGGCCTTCGTCAGCCGCATCCATCAGCCGGACGGCCTGGCGATTGTGCAGGCCATCGTCACCTTAGCCTACACGCTGGGGCTGGAAATCACCAGCGAAGGCATAGAAACCGAAGCCCAGTGGCAGGAGCTTCAGGCGCTCGGCTGCCACCTCGGCCAGGGCTACTTTTTTGCCGCCCCGCAGACGGCGGAAGTTCTGGAAGCGCGGCTTGTCGCCCTGACCAGCGCAGACCGGCGGGCGCAGACCTGGCAAGCCGCCGGCGCCTTCCGCCCCGCCGTCGAGCTGTAGGAGCTTAACGCGCTGCCACGAGCTTTTTCTAAAAGTTGACAAAAAAGTTTTCCACAGTCATACTGTGCCTATCTTCGCAGGATCGCTTAGGAGAACAAGTACAGATGACGCTCAGCCTTCTCAGTCTTGCCCGGCATTCTCGTCGTTCCTACTTTTGGTGCAGTCTTCCTTTCGGGCTGTACGCGGCGCTGCTCGGCACAGCGTCCGCATCCGGCGCGGCTTCTTCCAATTCGTCCGGCTCATCGTACCAGTCCGCGCCCACTTCCACCTATGTAGACCAGACTTCCGCCTTGTCTGCATACGCAGATGAAGCACTCGGCGCTGTACCGGACGTCCGGGTCAATGAAACCCCGCTGCAGCTCGCTTCTCAGAATTATTCCCAGAACCATTTCGAGAAAGCGGCGCCGGAACTGGAAATGATCCTCAAAAAAACGCCGCAGGATGTCCGGGCGCGGCTGCTTTTGTCTGCGATCTACCTGCGGCTAAGTCAAGCCCAAAAGGCAGTTCCCATCTTGGAAGCGGCTGCCGGTATAGAAGACGCGGCCGGCTTCCACCCGGACTTCGGTTCTGAGGACTCCGACACCCAAAATCTTCTCGCGACCGCTTATCTTCAGACCGGCCAAACTCAACAAGCAATTCGCCTTGACGAAGCTTCTTTTGCCCGCGCACCGAAAGACCCGCAGATTGCTTTCCAGCTTGGGACGGCGCTGAACCAGGCGGGAAACTTCTCCCAAGCGGCAAATGCCTTTGCCGAAGCCGCCTCACTCAGCCGCAAAAACAGCGTTTCGTTTCTTCTGGCCGGCCTGCTGTATCATCAAGTGGGGGACGACGCGAAATCTGTGCCTGCCTTGAACAAAGCGCTTGCGCTAGGGACATCCTACAAGTTCGCGGTTTACTCGGCCCTTGCGGAAGCGGCATCAAACGCCGGCAACTTCCAGGAGGCCATCACCAATGACACGCTGGCCTTGAAATCCCAGCCAAGCGATTTTCCCACGCTGGCGAACTTAGGCGTCGAAAACCAGAACCTCGGCCGGACCGAGCAGGCGAGAGCCTTGTACCAGCAGGCCCTCGCGCTGAAGACCGGCGACGCGAAATCTCGTGCAGAAATCAGCGCCGACTTGCAAAATCTAG
>CAXTRL010000474.1:0-2615 GCA_964246575.1 uncultured Armatimonadales bacterium | reverse complement strand
TAGAGATTCTACTTTCTGCGATTTCGTGATACAATAGCAGTATGATTGCAGAGGAAACTCCACTCACAGAAACAGAAGCCCCAGAGCGGGTTGGACGCAGCGAGGAAGCGCGGCGGCAGGTCAAGCAGCGGCGCGTGAACCGATTGGAAAAGCGCTGGTGGAAGCGGCGCTTGATCAACCTATTTATTGTTTGGCACGCCTTTGCGCTTTTTGTCTGGCTGATGCCCAGCGGCAGCGCCATCGGTCAGGCGTTTGTGGGGGTGGTCCGGCCTTACATGACCGTGACAGCGTTCGCGCAAAGCTGGAGCATGTTTTCGCCTAATCCCGATCACCTGGACGTGTTTCTGGAAGCGAAAATTACCTATGCGAACGGCCAGGTCAAATCATGGGAATTCCCGCGCATGGTGCATTACGGCTATGTCAAGCGCTATGAAGAAGAGCGCTGGCGCAAGATGACCGAAGTGGTCACCCACGGCAGCAACCAGAACCTTTGGCCAATGATGGCCCGCTACGCCGCCCGCGTCAACGACCCCGACCCGCACAACCCGCCGGTGCGTGTGGAGCTGATCCAGCATTCGCGCCTCATCCCGCCGCCCGGCCAGACCATCCCGCCCTACACCGTCGCTCCGCTCCAAACCAGCCACGGACCATCCGTCACAGTTATTCAGCCGGGAGATTTGCCGCGATGACACTGATCGAGCGCCTGCGCGAAAGAGCGCAGGCAGAAGCCCCACGGCAGACCGCGAGGCTTGCCGAAATTGAAGCCGCCGAAGCCCGGCTGACACTGCGGCTGCCGGACCTGCTTCGGGAAATTTATTCGAAGATCAGTTCGAGCGGCTTCGGCCCCGGCGACGCCGGCCTGCGCCCTCTCGCGTCCGCCCTGCTGCCGGGCCGCCTGTACCCTCTATGCGACTGGGGCAGCGGCATCCAGTCGGCCTTAGACATCACGACGCCTGACGCGCCCGTGATCCGCATTGACCCCAACATGCCTAAAGCCGACGTGTCGGCGCGTGTCCCCACCCCCCTGCACTTCGTCCGCGCCGCCGCCATCAAACAAGCCTGCTGGGTCGAGTCGCCGTCCCTAGAACAATGGCTCACCGACTGGCTCGACGGCCAGCCCCTCTTCTACGCCGCCTACCGAGGCGCAGACGACGAAGACGAGGACTTGGACGACGAGGAAGAAGACGGCGAAGCAGACACTTTGTAGAAGACGCTTGCGTGGCGGGCAGCGGAACAATGAGACAGCAGCATCAACGGGGTTTTGCGCAGAATGAGCCTGTCATCGTATTGCTGCTTTTCGCCATTTTCTGCCTAGCGCTGGCAGCCGGAGTTGGAGCCGTCTTTCATTGGATTTGGATATGGCGGCTAGTTGCAGGAATTGGCCTGTTTGGAATGCTGGCTGGTCTTTTTGCTTTGTTTATCCATGTTAGTCTCGCCCAAGAGAAACGAGGCACACTGCAGCAAAAACAGCCGCCGCCAACTGATCATGGGCACGGTTAGTTGTACCGGCACTGGAAGTGCCGGTCTACTCTTGAATAAAAGTGTCTCCGACACTGAAGATAAGCTCCGTGCCGCTGGCATTGAGTCCCGCAGGGACTTTCACGCGATAGTAGATCGGCACTTCCAGTGCCGGTGATCTTTTCGCATTGGGTACACTCTCCCTATGGCATCCCCAGACACTTCCAATGATCGGTTCGAGTTTTCCGGGTTCGGCACCAGCCCGGACGTCAAAGACGAGGACGGCGTCTTTCTGCTGGTCATCTCGCACGAAGGCAGCCTCACCGCCGCCGCGTATGCGACCGAGGCCGGCGCGATGGACGCCGCGTTTGAATATCTGGAAGGCGAGTGGGACCCCGGCGACGAGCGCGGCTCGGCGGACGACCGCTTTCTTCGCGCCCAGGAGTTCCTATCTGCCGAAGGCGGCGTTATAGAAATCATTCCCAGCCCGATTCACGGAGCATAACTTACGGAGCGTAGCGTATGGCAGCAGAACCAATTGACCCCGGTACGCGCATTGGCCATGTGCATCTGAAAGTGGCGGACTTGGAGCGTTCCCTGCGCTTTTACCGCGACGTGCTGGGCTTTGAGGTCACGCTGCAAATCGGCAGCAGCGCAGCGTTTTTGTCGGCGGGCGGCTACCATCACCATTTGGGGCTGAACACATGGGAAAGCGCCGCCGGGTCGCCGCCCCCGCCGGGCAGCACGGGCCTGTACCATGCTGCCATTGTTTACCCCACCCGCGCCGCGCTGGCCGATGCCCTGCGCCGCCTCCTTGCCGCCGGCATTTCGCTCGACGGCGCTAGCGACCACGGTGTCAGCGAAGCCCTGTACCTGCGTGACCCGGACGACAACGGCGTTGAACTGTACTGGGACCGCCCGCGCGAAACATGGCCGCGTTCAGCGGACGGTAGCCTGACGATGTACACGCGCCGCCTGGATTTACAGGGTTTGCTGGCGGAAGCGTAAGCAGTCCCCCCAGCCCCCAATAATGGGGGCTGGGGGACTTCCAATAATCTTTCTCAACAGCCGCGATCAGGCTTGACAAACAAGCAGATCAGCGGCTATACTCTTGCCGTTGCCGCAGAGGCGGCCCAGATATTCTAAGAGACCGAGTT
>CAXTRL010000473.1:0-2645 GCA_964246575.1 uncultured Armatimonadales bacterium | reverse complement strand
CAAGCCTTTACGAAAGAACAGGCGGCCGGGGATGCCGTTCTCGCCCCGGCAATCGTAGCCAAGCGCTTCCAGCGCCGGAATAGCCGCTGTCCCCGCCGCAAGTGACGTGACGCTGACGATGATGTCAATCACAGGCTTTGCGGCGAGACCGGGAATGGCCGTGCTGCCGACATGCTCAACGCCGACAAGCACGTCCCCAAGCACCTGCCGGATGGCCTGCGCTTCACCCCCAAAAACTTCAGGCCAGGAAGGATCATAAGCGGCAATGACAACTTCGTCCATAGCTTACTCCCGCGCCTTTGCAAGAACTTCGTTTACATAAGCGGTCTTGGCGTCGTTGTAGGCCAGCCGGTCAAAGTGAAAGCGCTCGGCAAGCTCGCGCTTCAAAGCTTCATAGCGCTCCGCTTCGTCCGGGTGCGCCCGCAGATAATCCCGAAACAGCAGATGCACAGACGCTGCCGGATGGTCCGGCGCGTAGACATGAAGCTGATGCGTGCGTTTTCCGTCCGCATTGTACTTCTTGAAGTACAAACGCCGTTCCGGGTCAAGAGCGAACACGCCCTGCTGCCAGACCAGCGCGGCCAGCATCGGCGCGGCGCGTTGTGCATCTGCGACCGACTGCACGATGGCTTGAATGTCAACAATCGGCTTGGCGGCGAGGCCCGGCACGGACGTACTGCCGATATGCTCTAAAGCAACCAAAGATGCGCCGAAGGCAGGGCGTAGAGAGGCGGCTTCTGCCGCAAAGAGTTCCGGCCACTGCGGGTCATACTCTACAACCTCCACTTCTTCCATTTTATGCGCCTACGCCTGCTTTTTGCAGAATGTCCTGGACAAACTCGGTTTTGCCGTCAACATAGGCGTCTATGTCGGTGACGTGACGGGCGGCAAGTCCCCGCTTCAGCTCGCCGTACTGCCGGGCGGCCTCCGGGTGCGCCCGCAGGTAGTCGCGGAAGGCTAACTGACGCCCAAGCTCCGGGCTGTCTTCGGCGCAGACATAAAGATGGTGGTACGCTACCCCGGCAGGCGGATTGAACGCTTCCCGGCTGGGGATGCCCCCGTCGCCCTGATGCGCGTAGCCAAGAACCGTCAGCCGCCTGATCGCTTCCGGCATGTCGGCGCGAGTCGGAATGACAACATCTATGTCGACAATCGGCTTCGCAGGCAGACTTGGAACAGACGTGCTGCCGACGTGTTCAATGCGGATCAGCGGGCCGTTCGTAAACGCGGCTGTAACCCGCGCGGCGATCTCCGCGAACAGCACAGGCCACTTCGGGTCGTAGTCCGCCACTTCAATCGGCTTGCTCCCCATCTGCTTGTCCCCAGTTTCCCCTACCCTCGCGCTTTTTCGTCTTCCAAACGCTGCGCCACTTGGCCCCGGCACAGCATTTCCAGTTCCAGCACCTGCCAGAACAGCCAGCCGATGGGCCGGTTGGTCTCGTAGCGGTTGGTCGCCGGGTCGCCGGGAACGGTCCGCACGGCGCGAAGGCCGTCGATTCCCAGCGGGGCGAGTACCTGAGCGGAAACGGCGCGGGTGGCTTTCAAGGCTTCCGCCAGCGCCGGGCCATCCGGGAAATCTTCAGCCTGCGGACGGTATTCCGGGTAGCTGCTGACCAGGTGCCCCACCCAGTAGCGCTCGGCCCGCAGAAAGCCGAGCAGGATTTCATGTAGGGACCGCCCGCCCGGCCCCGGCACGGACTCAAGCTGCCATTCGCGCAGCCCGGCGACGGTTTCCACAAACTCTTGATGCGAGTCGTCCCAATACGGATACAGCTCATCCAGCGTCATAGCGTATTTGCTTCTTGAGTATCAGGCCGGGTGAACCAGTAGGCCCAGGCAATCAAAACGCCCTGAAACGGTAGCCGGCCCCAAAGTATCCACGGGTTGTCCGTGTAGATCTTGTGCAGCGCCATGTTGACATTCGCCGGAAACACGGCAGCAAACAGCGCGACCAGTCCCCACGCGGCGGCGGTGCGCGTTCGAATGACCAGCAGCCCCAGCCCGCCAGCGATCTCAAAAAAGCCGCTGACCAGCACCAGGGCTTTAGGCGCAGGCAGCCAGTCCGGCACAATCTTGGCGAACTTTTCCGGCGCGACGAAGTGCAGGATGCCGGTGGCGACCATCATGGCCGCCAGCAGGTAGCGCAAAGTTGTTTTTAACATAAATAAGAGACTGTTCTATAACGAGTGACTGAAGTCACTCGCTGAAAGGTGTTCGGAAACACCACCTGTCCAGGGGACAGCAGAGGAAGATGCCTAATTTGGATCGTCTTCTGTCCCCTGGACAGGCGGCACTTCTGAGTGCCTTTTAGCGAGTGGCTTCAGTCACTCGTTCCCAGCTCAGCCTTACTTCTTGACCCTATAAACATCTTCCGCATAGCGGCGAGGGCCGCCCAGCGTGAACGTCGCGATCTTGTGCGACGGTCGGACGATGCCGGGGTACCGCGCCGACCACCAGTTTTGCCAGAACGGCGTTCGCGTCACCACAACCGCCGCCGCATGAAGCCGCTCCACCGGATGGTCGTCATTAGACAAGCCCGGCTGCACCGGCGCGGCGGCAAACGGCGTGTCCAAACACAGCGCGGGCGCGAACTCGCCAACCACAACGCTGCCCGGCGGCAGAAGCCGTGCCAAAGTCCGGCTGGC
>CAXTRL010000472.1:0-2655 GCA_964246575.1 uncultured Armatimonadales bacterium | reverse complement strand
AGAAAGAACCAATCTTTTGCTGCGCTGGGAGGCTGGAACAGTGAGGCCGAAAGCGCCGGCAGACTCGCCACTGTTCGCAGGCTGACATTCAGAACCAGTGGTACTCCTGCAATACGAAGCGAAATGCGGCTTGGAACCTGCACTCCTTCGTGCTCCTGATAGGCCAGGCAGATCATGGTCCTGGACAAACCGTCGCCGGGGGAGACCATCTTGCGAATGAGGTACGTCTGCGGGTCCAGGTAAACTGTACTTGGGGAGCCGTTCTTTGGCTTGATGTCCAAAACGTAACAGCCGTCCGGGTCCAAATCAGTCCGGAGTGTGACTGCCGCTTTATCGGCGTCCGTCAGCGGGTTAAAGTCTTCCAGCGAAAAATCGTTGTCCGCTGTGCTTTCCGCCAGTTCTTCCCCCGTGAGAAGCCGAACATGGCCGCTGCTATCTTGTTTCCAGGCTTGAGTGCCGTCTGTTCCCTCCGTGATGGCGGCTGGTCCTAGCCGTAACTCTTCTCGATTTTGGTGCGGAAAAGCCTTATAGACGGACATTGTGCCGGAAAGGCTCCCCGCATGAATATCGTAAACAATTTCACGACCCCCAGCTTTGCGTTTTTGCGCCGCCGGCGTCGTCTCCGCGTTCTGGTGCCGTGCGAGAAGCTGGCTTAACGTCAGGGTGGGGGCGGCAGCCAGGACAGGCCGAAGGGCAGGCAGGGTAAGGATGCAAAAGGCGCACACAAGTGGGCGCAGCAGCAGTTTTAATTTCACGAGGTTATTTTACCGTGTTATGGCCTGTTTCGGCGCGGCTTACTCACTTCGGCTCAAAAACTCGAAGCTGGAGCGCAAACAATCGAAGGGGTCACGGCGGCATTCGTCCTGCTCGACGGCGTACCACTCGACGCCTGCCGCAGCGCAGGCGGGCAGCAGGTGGGGCCAGTCTAAGTTGCCTTCGCCGACCGGGGCCATGACCGCGTCTTGGCTAACCATTTCTTTGTCTTTAACATGAATGACCGGGACGCGCCCCCGGCAGCGCTCGATCAGGCGCTCCGGGTTCAGCCCGGCATGGGCGGCCCAGTACAGGTCTATCTCTAAGCAAAGGTCCGGGCCGCCCTGCTCAATCAGCGTGTCGTATAGCGGCGCGGCATGGGGCGCAGGGCGGGCGAACTCAAAGGCATGGTTGTGGTAGCCGAATCGAATGCCTGCGGCTTTAAGCGCGTTAATCACGGGCAGTGCGTCGCGGACAAAGGCTGCGTAGCCGCCCTCGCCTGACCCCTGATACTCGCCCGGCAGGCCGCCGATGGCGCAAAAGTCGCAGCCGAGCGTTTGATGGAACGCGATCTCGCGCTCAGTGTCATCGCGCAGGCTTTCCCAAGAGCGATGCGTCGCAATGCAGGCCAGCCCTAAGTCGTCCAGCATCCGCCGCGCGTCCGCTGCTGAGACGGCGGGGGCATCGCCGGACATGGCTCCGACCGCGGAAATCTGCACGGTGGGGTAGCCAATCGCTGCAATACGCTCCAATGTCTGCTGGAAGTCCGCCGCCGTTTTGGTGAAATCCCGTACTGTGTAAAGCTGCACGGCAAGCTGTGAGGTCAGGTTCATGGAAGGCTCTTTCTATCGGCGCGGAACTTTGGCGGTGCGCCCGGCATTTTCACCTTGAGGCACATTCAATGGCACTGAAACTTTCGATTTTAGACTTGTCCCCGGTCAGCACCGGCATGACGGCGGCGCAGGCGCTCCAAAACACGCTGGACCTGGCCCGGCGGGCGGATGCGCTGGGCTACCACCGCTACTGGCTGGCGGAGCATCATAACATGCCGGGAATTGCCGGCTCGTCGCCCGCACTCCTCATCGGGCAGGTGGCCCGCGAAACGTCCCGCCTGCGGGTCGGCTCCGGCGGCGTCATGCTGCCGAACCATGCGCCGCTGCAAGTGGCCGAGCAGTTCCAAACATTGGAAGCGCTTTTTCCGGGACGCATTGATCTTGGCATCGGGCGGGCGCCGGGCAGCGACCCGCGCACGGCACTAGCCCTGCGCCGGGCCGGACAGACCGAAGAATTGCCCGCCCAGCTTGCCGAGCTGTTTGCGTTTGCCGGCGGGCAGTTCCCCGCAGGACACCCGTACCAGTCGGTTTCCGCCGTACCAATGGGTGTCCACCTGCCTCCCGTCTGGCTGCTCGGCTCCAGCGATTACAGCGCCCAAGTCGCGGCGGCGCTCGGCCTCGGCTTCGCGTTCGCCCACCATATCAACCCGCACGGCGCGGAAGACGCGATGCACCTGTACCGGACGAACTTCACGCCATCAGAACATCTTTCCGAACCGGCGGCGATCATCACGGCGTCGGTCATCTGCGCGGACACCGACGCCGAAGCGGACACGCTGGCGGCTTCGTTTGATTTGGCCTGGCTGCGTCTGTATTCCGGGCGTCCATCCAAATTTCCCAGCGTTGAAGAAGCGCAAAGCTACCCTTACACCCCGGCGGAACGCGCCCAAGTGCAAGCGACCCGCGCCCGGCTGATCACCGGCAGCCCGCAGACGGTCCGTACTAAGCTCTGCGCCCTGGCGAGCCTTGCGGATACCGACGAAGTGATGGCGATGACGATGGTGCATGACCACGCTGCCCGCCTGCACTCCTATGAGCTTTTGGCGCAGGCGTTCAAGTAAAGGAACCC
>CAXTRL010000471.1:0-2662 GCA_964246575.1 uncultured Armatimonadales bacterium | reverse complement strand
AATGGCGAGCTTGGCGGAGCCGCCGGCTTGTGCCAGCGCCGCTTGGGCGCGTTCGGGGGTGGCATGGGTGACCTGGCGGATGATGCGGACGGAGCGGGCTTGGAGCTTTTTGTTGGATGCCTGGACGTCTACCATCAAATTGCCGTAGGTTTTGCCGATCTCGATCATCGCGCCGGTGGAAATCATGTTCAGCACCATCTTCTGGGCGGTGCCGCTTTTGAGGCGAGTGGACCCGGCGAGGATTTCAGGGCCGACAATGGGAGCGATGGTGACAGCGGCGATGGCCTCGACTTCGGAAGGCCGGTTGTTGGTCAAGGCGACGGTGGCCGCGCCGCGCTTCACGGCCTGGCGCAGTGCGCCCAGCACGAATGGCGCTTGGCCCGACGCGCTGATGCCGACCACGGTGTCCCGCTCGTTGACGTCGGCGTCAATCACGGCGGCTGCGCCGAGGTCGGGGTCGTCTTCCGCGCCTTCGACCGCCTGGAACATGGCCCCAGGGCCGCCGGCGATCAATCCGACGACCAGGCCGGGCGGGACGCCGAAGGTCGGGGGGCATTCGGCGGCGTCCAGAACGCCGAGGCGTCCGCTGGTGCCTGCGCCGAGGTATAGGAGGCGCCCGCCCGCCCGCAGCGACGCGGCGGCCCGCTGGACGGCGCGGGTAATCTGCGGGATTTCAAGCGCAACGGCGGCGGCAACCCCGGCGTCTTCGGCGTTCATCAGCCGCAGGCGGGTTTCGGTATCGAGCGCGTCAATGCCCGCGAGTTCCGGGTTGATGGCCTCGGTCGTGAGCGCTTCGGTCTTGGTGGGCGTATCTATTTTGAGCATGGGGAACCGGCCTTTTGGGATAACGTGTTATACTAAAACAAAACAAAACTTTTATTTCTTGAATGGGGTGCGACCAATTATGCCGACTTATGGCTACGAATGCTTGTCCTGCGACAACCAATTTGAGATCTTCCAAAGCATCAAAGACGATGCCCTGACAACGTGCGGTGAGTGCGGCGGCACACTCCGCAAGCGCATTTATCCAGTCGGCATTTCGTTCAAAGGCTCCGGCTTTTATGTCAACGATTACGCCCCCAAGTCTTCCGGCGGTTCGGGTACGTCTGCGGGCGGCGACACGTCCGCCGAACCTGCAAAGGCCGACACAAAGGCGGAGACGACGGACGTCGCCCCGAAAAGCGAAACAAAGACCGAAAGCAAGCCTGAGACGAAAGCCGAGAGCAAACCGGAAGCAAAGACGCCTGCGTCGGCGTGACTTCGGAACCGGCGCTTTATGCTCAGGAGAGCATTACTTTGTATCGCCGCCGGTTCTGTGAGTGCATCTTAACTAAAAAACCCCGCGCCAAATGGCGCGGGGTTTTTCTTGCGGCAGCCGGGCGCAGGGTGCTACTTGCGGCTTGTAACCAGCAGGTGGCCGGTGGCGGCGTCAAACTGGACGTTTGCATCCATCGCGACGGCGACAAACGACAGCGGAACCATTGTCCGGCCCATGAGCAGGTACGGCTTGCCGTCCAGCGTCACCGGTTTAGCGTTCACCTGGGCCTGGGCGCTGCCCAGGGTCAGCAGGATGTTCTTGGTCGCGCTTTTCGCCCGGACCGTGCCGGTCGTGGACTGCCAGGTCAGGGTGCCGCCACCCTGCTCGAAGATCTGGCGCAGGGGGCCAAACAAGACCTGGTTCTGGGCGACTAAAGGCCGGTCCATCGTGACGGTCGCGTGGTTGAACAGCAGCGTGCGCTGACCGGCAGCCCGCAGCAGCTCGCTCATCATGCCGACCGGCAGATGCACATGCAGCGCGTGCATTCGCAGCGGCGCGTGAACCACCGGGCGCAGGGTCATCTTGGCGGCGGGTGCAGGCAGCATCGCCGCGTGCGGCGTCGCCACAAACGGGGACGCCAAATCGCTTGCCGGCAGCCGGATAGATGCAATCTGCGGCAGCCGCGCTTTGCTGCCGATGCGCGCCGGAGTTTCGGCCAGCAGCGCCTGCGCTTCTAAATCGGAAGCGGGGCGACCGACGATTGTCTTGTCTGCCGCCCGGAGCGGCTTGAAGCTGCGAATGCGAGCTTGGGTCGCCGGGGAAGCGGCCTGCACCGGGGTGGGGGTGGCAAGCGGCATGGACAGCTCCGAAGCAAAGTTCAGGCTGCCTCGGAGCGCACCGGCTCCGGACGCAAGCTGCTGAACAATTTCGCGGGTGGAAGAAGTATGGTGCGGCAGAAGTGAGGCAATCTGCGCGGGCGGCAGCGAATTTGCAAGCCTCGGCAGGATTGCGACACGCGCCGGCTTCAGAGCGGCAGGCCGGGCCAAGAAGGGCCGGATGCGCGTCGTCCCAATGCGCCGGACCGGACGGATCGCTTTGACGACCGGGGCGGCGTCCAGCAGGTCATGGCGGATGCCGGTTTCGCCGCCGGGGTTGTTGACATACAGCCGCAGGGTCTTGGCATGACCGACATTCGGCGTATCGTTGTAGCCATAAGCTTCAATCGTGTGGTAGCCGTTGGAATAGGCCGTGGTGTCCCATTCAAACTCATACGGCGCGTAGTTGCGGAGGTTCTTAAACGTCTTGTCGATAAACAGCGACACATACGGCGCTTTGCCGCTGGGGTCGGACGCTTCCACGCGCAAAGTCACGGTGCCTTGCACGCGGCCGTCGGGGGAGGGGCTG
>CAXTRL010000470.1:0-2666 GCA_964246575.1 uncultured Armatimonadales bacterium | reverse complement strand
GTTCGCTGGGAGTGGCCGATGACGATCTGCGTGACTTGATGCTTGTGGGCGTACTCGGCCAGCGACTGGGCGACTTTGGGGCCGCCGGTGCGCTCAATGCGGATGCCGAGGCGATTGGCGAGCGCGAAATCGCTTTCCAGCACTTTCTGCTGTTCCAAAGTCGGCTTGCCAAGCGGCACATAGACCGCCACAATGTCGGCATGGAGCCGCCGGGAAATGCGCCAGCCGCGCCGCAAAAGGCGGTCGGAAGGCTTGTCGGGCGAGATGCAGACCATGACCCGCTCCTGCGTCTGCCAGGGCTTGGTCACGTCGTTTTCTTCCCGGTAATTCTGCACCGAGCGGTCCACTTCCGACGCTACTTCGCGCAGAGCGATCTCGCGCAGGGCCGATAAGTTGCCTTCGCTGAAGAAGTTTTGGAGCGCTTGCGGGACTTTCTCCACGGGGTACACGTCACCGCGCTGCAAGCGGTTAATCAGGGCGCGGGGCGTGATGTCCACGGTCACGATTTCGTCGGCTTCGCCCAGCACCCAGTCAGGAACAGTTTCGCGGACCTTGACGCCAGTAATCTGGTACACGGTGTCGTTCAGACTCTCTAAATGCTGGACATTCAGGGTGCTTTCGACGTTGATGCCGGCATTCAGCAGTTCTATCACATCCTGGTAGCGCTTTTCGTGTTTGGAGCCGGGGACGTTGGTGTGGGCCAGCTCATCCACGAGTACCCATTTGGGGTGCCGGGCGATGACCGCCTCGGTGTCCATTTCCTCAAAAACCGCGCCTTTGTATTCCACTTCCTTGCGCGGGACCAGCTCCAAAGCGCCGATCTGGCCTTCGGTTTCCCGGCGCTTGTGGGTTTCCACATAGCCGATGACAATGTCCTGGCCGCCGCTTTTGCGCCGGTTGGCCTCAGACAGCATTTCGTATGTCTTGCCGACGCCTGCCGCAAAGCCTAAAAAGAGTTTTAATCGTCCGCGTCCTGCCGCCCGTTCTTCTTTTTGGATTCGGGCCAACAGTTCTTCGGGAGTGGAGCGCCGCAGCGCGGAGGGGTCTGTTGCCATAAGTCGTTTTTGCCTGAATGTTTTTGGTTGCTTCTGTTATGTGGGGAACGAGGGACTAAAGTCGCTCGCTGCAAGGCGTTCAGAAACGCCGCCTGTCCAGGGGACAGAAGAAACCGACTGAAATTCGGTCTTTCGTTCTGTATTTTGTCCCCTGGACAGGTGGCGCTTCCGAGTGTCTCTCAGCGAGGGAGTTCACTCCCTTGTCCCTGCTGCAATTGTTCCATGCTGTCCAGCCAGCGCCGGGCCGCTTCGCGGGCGGCGGCTTCCGGGGTCGTGCCGGTGCCGGACACTGACAATGAAGACCGGACGCTGGTCTGCGGTCCATGCGCGGTGAGAATGAACTCGTAGCCGCTGGGCTGATGCTCGACATCGCCGAAGGCGTTGACATGGTGCGGGGCCACCGAGTAGCGCACGTCAAACACGTCATCACGCACGGCTTGACGCAGAAGCTCGGCCCAGTCTTCGGTCGCTTCCGGCAGTACCAGCATCTTGCGCTGTGTTCGCTCTTTTTCCGAGCGCCGGAACAGCGTTTCGCCCCAAACGTAGTACAAGTACCATTCGCCGCCCGTAGCCGGGGACGGCAGCAGCGGGTCCGGGATCAGGATACCATAAACCGCCTTGCCTTCGCGCTCCCATCCCACCCGCTGCGAGCGCAGGGAGCGGCGCAGGCGGGCGTCGAATTGGTCCGCAAAGCGCCGGCAAAGCATGTAATCGGCTTCCGCGGCTTGATACCAGGCATCACTTGCGGACTGTCCCGGCGCTGCGCTTTCCAACGCTTCAGGGCTGGAAATGCAGGGTGAGAGGAGTTTGCTCATAACATCATTGTGGCGAAAAGCACATAAAGAAACTGTAAAGAAGCAAAAGCCGTGCCATAAAGATTTTGTAAAGATTACTCAAAGATCACTCGCCCGCAGCGTCCCCAATCCGAAAACGGTAGCCGACGCCCGGTTCGGTAACGATGAAGTGGGGGCGAGCCGGGTTGTCTTCAATTTTCTGGCGCAGGTGGCTGACATGGACGCGCAGGTACTGGGTTTCTTCCACGTCTTCCGGTCCCCACACGGCGGCAAGCACCTGGCGATGGGTCAAAACACGCTCAGCGTTCTGGGTCATAAACCGCAGGATTTCGTACTCGTGCGGCGTCAGCTTCAGCTCCTGTGCGTTCTTGAAGGCCAGCCGCCGCGCGTAGTCTACCACGAGGCTGCCGGCAGTGAACACCGGAGCTTCGGTCGGACGGGCGGCGCGGTGCCGGCGCAGGGACGCCCGGATGCGGGCGGTCATTTCACCCATGCCGAACGGCTTGGTCAGGTAATCGTCGGCCCCGAGATCCAGCGCCCGCACTTTCTGCGTTTCTTCCGAACGCGCCGACAGCACCAAAATCGGTACATCGGTCCAGGCCCGCAGGCGGCGGCAGGTTTCCATGCCGTCCAAGACCGGCATCATTAAATCCAAAACCACTAAATCCGGCGGGGTAATCGCCGCCAAACGCAGTGCTTCTTCGCCGTTTGCCGCCGCGTATACTTCATAGCCCTGCGCTCCGAGGCTGGCGGCCATTGATTTTCGCAGCTCCGGCTCATCGTCTACGACAAGTATCCGGTCGCGGTAGTTTTCCAT
>CAXTRL010000469.1:0-2669 GCA_964246575.1 uncultured Armatimonadales bacterium | reverse complement strand
CTCATTGTGTCACTCCGCCGGATGCTTCAAAGACGCGAACCATTTTGGCTCGATGTCGGGGAAGACGCTGTCGCGGGCCTGGCATTCGGCGATGTTTTTCCAGTCGCCGACCGACAGGGCTTCGCCGCTTGCGGCACGGCGGGTCAGGGCGGCAAGGGCTTGAAAATTGTCGTAGTGGTTGCGGAGGCGCACTTCCGAGTAGTCTTTTGCGCCGCCGGTGGAGATGCAGAACTGCCAGTCGGAGGCCATCAGCAGCAGCACTTCGCGGGCGGCCTGCTTCAAGATCGGCGCGGCAGCAGCGTCGCCGTCATACTCGCGGGCAAGCGCGGAGATTTCGGCTTCCACTTCATACACTAATTTCCAAGACCAGGCAGTTTGCTCATTCAGCCAGATATAATGGAAGCCGCCTTCGCCCCAGGAGCCTTCCGGGAGCGTCACAGGCAGGGTCGCCGGGTGGGCGGCGAGATACTCGGAGACAGTTTGCAGCGTGATTTCGGGGTCAAGCGCAATTGCTTTGAGTGTATGGTACAAAAATTGCGGGCCTTCAAACCACCAGTGGCCGAACAGCTCGGTGTCATACACCGACGTGATAATCGGGTTTGGGTTGGTCTGCGGGTCGTATTGCGCGGCTAGAACTTCTTTAACCAGGGACGCGAAATGCGCGGCATGGGCTTGGGTGCGCTCTTCGGCTCGGTGCGGCTCATACAGCGCTTTGGCGTCCATGTCGGCTTTGTCCGCGCTGATGCGCCAAAAGCGCAGGCCGAGCGACTTTTCGCCGACGCGGACAAACTTGCGGTGGAACTCCAAATACCATTCGTCGCCGGGGTAGCCATGCTCACCGCTCCAAACCTGCTGCCCCGTCGCGGCGTCGCGCCCGAACACGGCCAGAGTCGGGTTATCTAAAAGCCCCGACGAGTCCACTAAATAAGGCCGGTACGTGGTATAAGGCCGGTATTTGACTTCTACGGTCTCGCGCTGGAACTGCTTGTACAACTGCTGCAAGGGGCCGAATTTGTCGGCATAGACACCTAAAGCCTCGCCGCCGTGCAGCAGGCTTCCCTCCACAAAGAAGTAGCGGATGCCGTTTTCGGCTAAGAACTCGTCGGTGCCTTTGCGGAGCGTCGGGGTACGCGGAACATCGGGAACGGCCACGGGCGGCGACCAGTGGTAGCGCGGGCGGTAGGCGCATTCCGGCAGCCAGTAGCCGCTCGGCTTGCGCCCGAAGTGGCGCATATAAGCGTCAATGCCGGTCTTGACCTGAGCCTGAATGCTGGTATCCTGGGACAGCAGGGCCGAGTAGCCATGAGTCGCGCTGCTGGTGATGATCTCAATATGTCCGGCGTCCTGAAGGGCGGCAAACGCGCCGACGATGTCGCGCTGATAAACGTCCTCAAAGTCTGTCAACCCTTTGCCGTACCAATCTTCCCAGTACCGGGCTAGGTAGGCCAAGTGGTAGTTGCCTTCGCGCCGGAACTGCTCCCCGTTCGCCTTCGCCGCGTCCACTTTGCCCTGCAAATAACCTGAAAACTCGTCTTGAAAACTGGGATCGCAAAGCTGCTCGACCAGCACCGGGGTCAGCCCCAGCGTGATTTTGGGCGAGATGCCTTCGGAAATCAGCGTGTGGCAGGCGTTCAGCAGCGGCAGGTAAGTCTCGGCGGCGGCTTCCGAAAGCCAGTCCGTGCCATGCGGCGAACGCCCATGCGCCAGAACATAAGGAATGTGCGAATGCAGAACCAGGGAAAACGTGCCAAGAGAAGATGTGCCAAGAGAAATACCAAGTGGCTGGGTCATGGAAGTAGCCTTAGGAGCAACCTTACGTGCGAAACTTGTACCCTTTCAGCATAGCATTTTTGACGGGAATTGTCAAACATTTTCAGGAACGCCGCTTGCTTGCTTTGGATGGGGAAACGAGGTAAAGTAGAAAAGACAGCCTGATAGAAGGCTGTCTTTCCCAATTGGGCAGAAAGGAGGTGATCCTTATGCTCAACAAAGTGCGGCGGGCGTTCGTTCGAGTTCGTCCCGTCGTCCAAACCATCGCAGCGATTGTAAGCGCAATCGCAGCGACTTTGCGGATTCTGAAGGCTCTTGGCCTTTAAGGTCCGCTAAGGAAGAAGGGGGCCGCCGACAGGCGGTTCCCTTCTTTTTGCTGCGCTTTCGCGCTGCAAACCGTACCTCTTTATCTTGACACATCGGCGCAGGGTTGTCAATCCCCGTGCCGCTTTGCTTGATGTTTCAGGTAAAGTAGAAAAGACAGCCTCAGTGAAGGCTGTCTTTCCTAAACGGACAGAAAGGAGGTGAGCCTCCCATGTCCAAGAATCTGCGATGGACTTTCATCCGCGTCCGACCCATCGCGCAGACCATCGCGGCGGTTGTATCCGCAATCGCCGCGGTTTGCCGAATTCTTCAATACCTCGGTATTTAAGGTTCGGCGAGAAGAAGGGGACCGCTTGGCTGCGGTTCCCTTCTTTTTGCTGTGTGCCGTCCAGCAAATCGTACACTTTTCTCAATCTACATCTCTATCTTGGCATATCGGCAGGAAGTTGTCAAGCCGTTAGCCGTACTTGGCTTGGTGTGCCTGCATCATCTGCAAGTATTCGGGATCGGTTTTGGCGGCTTCCCAGGCGGTGCGGAAGATCGCCGCCGATTCGGCCTTGATGGGGTCACTGATA
>CAXTRL010000468.1:0-2693 GCA_964246575.1 uncultured Armatimonadales bacterium | reverse complement strand
CTTCAATGTTGGAGGCCGACGCATGATCGGTAATCGCCATTGCCGAGTAGCCATTGACGTGCGCCCGCCGAATGAGTTCCATCGGCAGCAAGGCTCCGTCGGAAAAAAACGAATGGGTATGGAAATCGTACAATGGCATGAAATAGGTCCTTGTGTCACATCGAAATGCTGCAAAAAGCCATAGTGTCACATTTTATGGCACAGTGTCACATCTTGTGTCACAGGCGCAGGCGGGCCAGCAGCGCGTCCCTGTCCACCGTCACCGCTGGCAGTTCCGGCCAGGCGTTCAAGCCGTCGCCGCCGAAGCGGGGCAGCAGGTGCAGGTGGAAATGCGGAACCGACTGCCCAGCGTCCGCGCCGCTGGCATGAAGCAGATTTACCCCGGTCGCGCCCAGAACTTGCTTGCCATGCTCTGCCAGACGCTTCGCCGTCCCGGCCAGCTCGTGCAAAAGTTCTTCGGGAAGGGCAAACAAGTCCGCAAAATGCGCCTTCGGCGCAATCACCGTATGTCCGTAAGTATTGAGTTCCAGCGGCAAAAAGCAGATCACGCTTTCGGTCTCATGGACCACCCAGCGCGGAATGCGCCCCACCGCAAGGTCGCAGATCACGCATATTTCTTTCATGCTTTGTGGGTTTGCAGCCATTCAATACTGTTGTTGAATATCTCCAAAGGTGTCATCGCAGTAAGCGGAAGCACCGCTGAACATTTGAAGATGCATTGCAGGTTCGTTTCAACACTTTTTGCTTCAACGCCGTGAACTCTGCCGGGCATAAGGCCAGACAGCATCTCGAAATAGCGCGGCTGAGTTTGCAGCAACCTTAGATTTGGCTCAAAGCCGCGCCGGCTTCGGGTTTGATCGGCTGCTTTTCGGAGCCTCAGCTCGTTCTCGTCAATAAACAAGTGAACGTAGTGGTCAGGAAAACCAATAAGCCCCGCTTCAACGCACGGCCTGTAAAACGCAGATAGGGTATCCAAAGGCTGATACTCGGCGAAGCCAAACGACCAGTTGTACCAAAGCGGCTGAAATACGTCACCGTCGAGAATGACAAGCCGGCCATTCGTGGAATGCTCTTGGGCAATCTCCCAGCGTTCCACCTGACGTTCTAAGTACCAGTCTGCCGATGTTTGTGCCGGACGCTCAAAAAGTGCGTTCACTTCTGGGACGACATATGCATTTTGTTCGACAAGTGCCGAACACGTTGTCGTTTTGCCCACTGCGCTTGGGCCTTCCAGGCAAATAATCATAGAGCCTCCGCATAAGTCTAATATCCTTCCCTCGGATAATCACCCTTCAACAGACCCGGATTTTAATCCGGGCATCTTTCACGCCAGCCGCCGATACAGTTCTTCATTCTTGTCAATAATGCGCTTGATCGCCTCAGACACCCGCTCTTTGCGATCCGCCAGCCGCTCGTACAGCTCAGAATTCTTCTGAAAGATATACTCAGTCGCAGCCTCAAAATCTATGCCGCTTCCTTGTTCGGCGGGCGAGTGGACAAGAAGAACACGCAGCAGGGCAAGTTCTTGTACAGTCAATCCCTGCCGGTTAGCGTCTTCGGTC
Organism: uncultured Armatimonadales bacterium; assembly: GCA_964246575.1. Classification (GTDB taxonomy): domain Bacteria; phylum Armatimonadota; class Armatimonadia; order Armatimonadales; family Capsulimonadaceae; genus JANXMY01. The sequence continues at coordinate 1,131 of CAXTRL010000468.1, read as the reverse complement.
AGCAGTCTCATCTGCTCCTCGGTTACTTCCAATGTTAGGGTTGTCATAAGTTTTACTCTGTCTGATCAAACAAGCTGGAAATGCTCATGTCCTGGTTGACGCGGTGGATGGCTTCGCCGAACATGGAGGCGATGGAAAGCTGGGTGATTTTGGGGCGCTCCCGGTCGGCGGACAGGGGAATGCTGTCGGTGATGACGACTTCGGCAATGGCGGGGTGGTCGTTCAAACGGTCTACCGCGTTGTTGGTTAGGACGCCGTGGGTGGCGGCAATGTAGATTTCGGGGTTGCAGCCGTGGTCTACCAGCGTCTTGACGCATTCAATAATCGAGCCGCCGGTGGTGATCATGTCTTCTAGAATAATCGGCGTCTTGCCTTTGACATCGCCGGCCAGGTCGGTGATCTCGGTGTGGCCGTGGTCCTCGTGAAACTTGTAGCCGACGGCCAGAGGGGCGTTAAGCTGGCGCACCAGCTTTCGGGCCTGCTTGACCCGGCCTTCGTCGGGCGAGACAATTACGACGTTCTCGAGCGCTTTCTGCTGAAAGTAATCCGCGAACATGCCCCGCGCGGTCAGATGGTCCAGCGGGATATTGAAAAAGCCTTGAATGGCGTCGGCATGGAGATCCATTGTGATGACCCGGTCTGCGCCCGCCGCCGTCAGCACGTCGGCGATGAGCTTGGCCGTAATCGCCTCGCGGGGCCGGTCTTTTTTCTCTTGCCGGGCGTAGCCGAAGTACGGCAGCACGGCGGTGATTCGGTCCGCGCTGGATCGACGCATGGCGTCAATAAGGATCAGCAGTTCCACTAAATTGGTGTCCACCGGGGGGCAGGTAGGCTGAATGATGTACGCATCCGCGCCGCGCACGCTTTCTTCGTACTGGACATAGGTTTCGCCGTCCGAGAACCGCGTAATCCGCACATCGCCGAGCGGCAGACGCAGCCAGTCAGCGATTTCCCGTCCCAGCTTTGGGTTCCCGGTCCCCGCAAACAGCTTGATTTCCGTTTTTTCCCGCATTGCCGCTCCCCTTTTTCTCCGCCGTCCCCGGCAGTGTCCGCCATTGCTTGCAGAAGTGTTAAGAATGTCTTGCAGAATTGCGCCCTGAGTATACCGGGGCGGGGGGCGGGTTGGCAAGG
>CAXTRL010000467.1:0-2728 GCA_964246575.1 uncultured Armatimonadales bacterium | reverse complement strand
CGCAGGGCGGAAATCAGCAGCGGCGTGTGCAGGTGGCAGAACGTGTCCATCAAAGACGACTGCCCAATCGCGCCGATCACCAGCAGCGGCAGCACCCAGGACGGGAAGCGTTTGGAAGCTGCCGCCGCCAGCCCCAGCAGCAGGGCGGGATGACCCAGCAGAAATTCTTTGGTCCGGGGCCGGACATACAAGTATTTGTCCAATAACGCGCGTGTCTTCAACTCGGTCGCCGACACGCCGACGCCGGGATCATTGCCGCTTCGGGCCACAAACAAGGCCAGCGCGACCAGCGCAACAATGCCGACCACGACCTGCCCGGCTAAGAGTGGCCGCGCCGCCAGCGCTTGAAGGGAGCAGCGGACTGTGTGCCACCGCTCCGCCCAGCCGGCGTGCGGCGGGAGCGTCCCCAAACCGAAGCCGTAATACGCCGCGACCAATGCCACCGGCGTCACCAGCACTAGCTTGACGCCCAAAAACTCGTCTACTTTGAGGAGAAACAGCCGCCCAGCTAGCAGGCCGACGACCAGCACAATGCCGATCACAGTCACCAAAGTCATCTGGACATAAGCTAGAAATGCCCGGCGCAGAACGTCGGCGCTGGCGCTGTTCGGGACCGGGCGGGGTAGGGTGATCGCGCACAAGCCCAGCGCCGGAAACACGCAGGCCGCTACCAGCGCCAGCAGCTCCCGGCCCTTCGGGCTTGTTCCCGGCAGCGCCGCGCCCAGCGCCAGCAGGAGGCCGACGACTGATGCGACCACAAGCGCCCGGCCGGAGATGCCGGAAAAGACGCGCAGCAGCAGCAGCGTTCCGCCCAGCACGCCCAGCGCCATCAAGACGCGTAGGATCACGCCCGGCTTGGGATTGTCGGCGTAAGGGTGCGCCGGGCCTTCGCCGACAGTCAGCCGCGCTTCGTGCATTCCCTTGACGATCTTGCCGATAAACTCGGTGTTTGCAGCCAGCACGTCCGGGTTGTGGGCTAGGCCCGAAACAAAGAGGCGCACATAGCACACGCGAATGTTGCGCTCCTTTGCGGCCCGGACAAACCGCTCCACGGCGGTCGGCTCCTCCATCGTTCCCATTTCATCGGTGCCGATGGAATGCACCCGGACCGTCTGCGCGTCGGCAAGGCGGGACAAGTCATCGTCGCCGAACATTTTGCCAAGCTCCACGCTGCCGTAAGTCAGGTTGTTTTCCTTCAGCGCGTCGGCAGTCGCGCCAATGAGCGCCCGGTTGCCCAGCACGGAAGTCCCTGCAAAGATGATCGGCCCGATCCCCGCCGGTTCCTCGCACTGCCGCTTTGTTTGGGCCAGCTCCCACGGGATGTTAAGCGCCGTCACCCCCGTGAAGTTGACCAAACGGGGCGCAACAAGCAGATTGTTGCGCTTGATCGTGTTCACCGTGTCCGAGTCCAGGCCGATGGGAATGGAGCTGAACTGCGGCCAGGGCGCACCGACTTGCAGGCCGTTTGCGCCTTCCGGCGTCACCGTCAGCCCCGGCGCTTTGTGCGCCAGCATTTGGATGACCCGCGCCCGCTGCCCCGGAAAGCCCGGTGCAAAGGTCAAAAGCGTCGCGTCGCCGCTGCGGGCGTAAGTAACAACGCCATTGCCGGTCAGCGACGCCGGCGTGTCTTCGGTCACGGCGACAGTCGTAATGCCTGCCGCTTTCAACTGCGTCAGCACATCGTCTATCTGCCGCCGGGTTGTATTCGCCATCGCCTGCGCGTCGGCGTAGTCCACCACAAGCTCCACCCGCCGGTTCCGCGCCTCCGCCTGCCAGCGATGCGCCGCCGAAACCAGGCCGCCGAGCAGGCCAAGCGCAATGAGTAGAACCAGCAGCAAGTCCGCCGGGATTTTGGATTTGGTCAAGGGGAAGTTCTCGTCAGTGTCGTTAATCAGGTCTGAAGCTGCTGAAAGGAAGAAAGCCCCGCCGTGCAGAAGTCCCCACCGTGAACGGCAGGTCTAGAGGCGAGGACGCCAACCGCACGGTGTGCGGGAGACAAATAAGCACATCTTCCGGTCGCAGACCGGTTGGCCGAAGGCCCGCAGACCTGCCGTTCACGGCGGGCGTCTGTTTCATGCTGACTTAAGCTGCCGTCATTATAGCCTACCTATCGTGCGGGTGTCAACTAAAGCTGCCCTTACCCCGTGCCTGCAACCTCCCCTGCAACTTTTTCGCAAGCGGCGTGTCAAAATAATAAAGGAGACACGAACTCATGCGCCCTGCTAATATTCCTGCTTATTTGCTGACACTGGCCCTGCTTCTGCCGCCGGTTTCTGCCGCCGCTGCACCGCCCAAGCCAAACTTTGCCGACCTGCCCGCGTATCTTGTCGCCTTGAACCGGTCGCAGGACCCCGAAGCGCTCGCCATTAAAGCGCGAATTGCTGCCGGCCCTGCCGATTTGGCCCGAGAACGCGCGGCTGCGGAAAAAACAGGACTGCTGACCTCTCCCAGCCAGCTTCAGCAGACCCTTCCGCCCGCCGACCAGAACGCCGCGCCGCTGTATGTCCAGCTTGACGCCCTGCGGAAACAAAAGCCGCTGCGTCTGCCGCTATACGCCCAAGCGCTGAATGGCCGCTATGCCTACACCCTGGCGCAGATTGCCGCTGTTCAGAGCATTGTAGACGCCCGGCCAGACATCTTCAATCTGCTGCACGAAGCCGCCGACAAGCCGCTCTGCGTCTTTGCCGACGCGCCTGCCGGCCCGATTGATCTGCCGACGACGTTCATG
>CAXTRL010000466.1:0-2735 GCA_964246575.1 uncultured Armatimonadales bacterium | reverse complement strand
CGCATCATGCCGATCAACAAGCAGTGGAGTTTATACAGCCCGCCGCCTGCGATTCTGCCGCCGAACTCCGCGATGGTTTACGGCTTGAACGACACGCAAGGGTACGACTCGCTGCTGACCGGGCAATATTTCGGGTTTGCCGGCGCACTTGACGGCGATGCCCCTGCCCCGCCGGAAAACGGCAACATGGTCTTTACTTACGGGTTCGGATCGGAAAAAGCACGGGAAGCCGGGGCGCGTTACGGCGTGTCACTGAAGCCGCTGCCGGGCCTGACGCCAGTGTTTCAGGGCGATGGAGCTTTTGTGTATGAGGACAAGAACGCGCTGCCGCGAGTGCAAGCTGTAGGAAAACAACGAGATGCAGAAGGGCAGATACTGGAGATGGCGGATGCTGAACCATCGACACAGGTGACATTGCTGACCGAAGAACTTCTGCCTCATCAGTTAGTAATAGCGGACCAGTGGTATCCCGGCTGGCACGCCTATTTTCGTGATGAGCCGTTATCGATCACAGAAGGCCCGGATATATTTCGGACAGTCACGCTGGCAGCGCAGCAACAAAAGCAAGTTGCAGTGAACAACTCACTGGAAATGCGCTATGAGCCGATGGCGTTTCGGGTGGGATTGTATTTGCTGTGTCTAGCGCTGGCAGCGGCGGCAGCAATCGCCGCCGCCGCGCTGAGCGCAAAGCTAGGCAGGAACCGTGGACGATGAAGCGGCCTCAGTCGGCGCGGATTTAGCGGCGGCAAGCGCTTCTTCTTCAGTCGTGTAGACGCCGAAGATTGTATTGAGGCGCGTGATCTGAAGCATCCGCTGAATGGCTTCGTTGCAGCCGGACAGGTACAATGCTCCGTCAAGCGGGCGCAGGCGCTTGGTGGCAGAAAGCAGAGTTCCGAAACCGCTACTGTCCATGTAGGTCACTTTGGTCATGTTGATGACAATGGCAGGCTTGTTTTGGTCAATCGCTTCGCTGACGGCTTCCTTGAACTGCGGCGTTGTGTAAATGTCAATTTCGCCGACGACATCCAGCACTGGAATATCGTCCTGCTGCCGTAAACTGGTTTCGATCCGCAATGTCTCCATAAATGAAGTGTCTCCTAAGGAAAGCCGAAAGTGAGTAATTGAGTAGTGAGGTTACGAAGTTATTACCCAAAGTGGCGGAAAATAAACGGAGCCAGCAAAATCAGGTCTAGGGTAAAAGAAATCGCCCAGTGCGCCAAAAAGCCGTACAAAAATGAGCGGGTACGAAGTGCGAGAATGCCGAGAATGATCCCGCCCGGCAGAGCGCTCAAAACTTCCACCGGCGGCTTGGACGCGCCGGGAACATAGGACCAGTGCAGAAGCGCGAACAGCAGCGCCTGAACAATGACCGCGCCCCAAGTTTTCAGAAAGCTTTTTTGCAGCCCGAACAGCAGGAAGCCCCGGAAAAAGAACTCCCAGCAAAACATATAAAACCCCATGGCAAGCTCGTAATACACGAGCGCTTTGAGGTTGACGTGCTGGATAAAGAACACCGGCCCAACCCCCGACAGCGGGTTTGCAAGCCGCCCGTAGAGATATTGGCTTTGAAACTGCCCGCGCAGGTTCGGCAGGCTAACGACGACCGCGAGGATCAAGACCATGCCGACCCAAGCAATCAGCGTCCATTTGAGGCCCAGCCGCCGGTCGCCGCGCGTCATCCCAAACTGGCTCGGCTCCTGCTTCAAAAACAAGAGGATTGTGACAAGAGGCACCCACAAACACAGCGCCGTGTTGATGTACCAGTACGCTTCCGGCGATTTGGCGTCCGGGTTCGTCCAAAACAAGTAAGCCGCGATCAGCAGGCCGACCAGAAACGTCACCGCCCCGGTCGCCTTGTCCCCGCCGCGTCCCCCGCCCTTTTCGCTTTGTTTTTCGCCGTGTTCGGTTTCCGCCCCGCCGCGAGGCGCTTTTGGTTTTGTTGCCATAGACGGTTACAGTTCGACAGGAAGCATCAAGTCCCCTGCGTCAGTTTGCCTCGCGCTGCCCATGCGCCGCTGACAATCGCCTGCTTGTCCAGCGTGGGCCAGGTGCCGTTGTCGTAGAGAGCTTCGCCGCCGCAGAGGGTAAGCTGGACATCGGAGGCCCGCGCGGAATAAATCAAAGCGGCGTAAGGATCGGTGGCAGGGATGGCATGGGGCTGGTCCAAGCGCACGGCGATGAGGTCGGCGTGTTTGCCCGGCGTCAGGGAGCCGGTTTGGGACGACAAACCCAGCGCGTCCGCTCCGCCAAGCGTTGCGAGATGCAGAACGTCCCGCGCCGTAACGGCTTGGGCATCTTCGGAATTGGCCCGCTGCAGCAGCAGGGCGAAACGCATTTCTTCCCACAAATCGAGCGAGTTGTTGGAAACGGCGCTGTCCGTGCCGAGGCCGACCCGCAGGCCGCCGGTGCGGAGCCAGCGGGCCAGCGGCGCGATGCCTGCACCGAGTTTAGCGTTGCTTTTCGGGCAGTGGATGACGGCGGCCCCCGAAGCAACAAGCAGTTCAATGTCAGCGTCGGTTTGGTGGACGCAGTGGACGGCAAGAGTATTTGGCCCTAGTGCGCCGAGGCTGCCGGCATACGCTGTCGGGGTCAAGTGGGGCGAGGGCCAGGTGATGCCGCGCCGGGCGTACATTTCGGCAAACGGCCCTTCGCCGCGCTCGGTCAGGGCGCTTTCGGCGGGCGATTCAGCCACATGAATGCTGGTCGGGAGCTGCGCGGCTTGCACATATTCGTTG
>CAXTRL010000465.1:0-2740 GCA_964246575.1 uncultured Armatimonadales bacterium | reverse complement strand
TCGTCTCGGCATTCGCGCCACCGGCAGAAAGCCGACTGCACACAGTTGATAGGCGTTTTCATGGAACGTACCGTTTCGGTTCTCATTTTTTATTCCCGACAAGATTAGTCGGAGATAGCTTCAATCGTATTATGGCATGAGACGCACGGGATGTCAACGGGTTCATTCGGCAGGCTGCAAAAGTTTTTCACCGTTCGCCCCTTGACACAGTCTGTGCCGGCAGGTATACTCTTTCTCGTTGTCTCGCCGGGAGTTGTCAAGAATGGACACAAACGACAAAGGCGAGATCGCCCTCCTAAAAGTCGAGATTAGGGCCGCTGAGCTAGGCTTCGTGGTACTCAAGCCGACTACTAGCCACCGGCGGTATGACATCGTTTTGGACTGCGGCGGCAGATTTTACCGGGCGCAGGTCAAATGGGCCGGCTCCAAATCGGTCAAGGCCGCTAACAGCTTCCTGCTGGACCTGCGGAAAGTCACGCGCGGCGGACAGATATCTAAACTGGCTTATAGTCAGGACGAGATTGATGTCGTTTTGGTCTACCTGCCAAATCTAGATAAAGTAATCTGGCTCGGCCCGGAAATCTTTCATAGACGAGAAAACTTGACCATCCGCACCGCGCCGTCAAAGAACGGTCAAACGAAAAACTGCTTGATGGCTGCCGATTATTTTTGGTAATAGATGTTCAGCAATTCACGCACCCGTAGCTCAGCGGATAGAGCACAACTTTGCGGAAGTTGAGGCCACTGGTTCGAGACCAGTCGGGTGCATTTGCCGACGTAACAAAAAAGACGCCCAATCGGGCGTCTTTTTTGCTTTACTTCCCCTCCGCCGCCCGTACCGCTTGAACAAAATCCCGCATCTTGGCGGCGTCTTTGCGTCCCGGCTCCGCTTCCACGCCCACCGTGACATCCACCGCATAGGGCAGGGCGCGGGCGATGGCCGCGCCGACATTCTCCGGCGTCAGACCGCCCGCAAGATAGATTTTCTTGCCGTACTGCCGCGTTTCGCGCACCAGTTCCCACCCGTAAGCCTCGGCGTCTTTGTAGCCATGCGGCGCAGGCGCGTGGACATTCAGCAAATACGCCTGCACAATGCCGTTGAAGTTCGCAATCGCCCGCAAGTCCCGGTCGCTGCCGAGATGGAATGCCTTGATCTTGCGCTCCATCGCCCAGTTTTCGCGGATAATATCCGTCCACACGCTGTCCCGGTAATACTGGATTTGATCGAACTGCTGGATCAAACTCCGCCCTTCAATCCGCCACCGATAATCCGTCGTTCGGTCAAAGACGCCCACTTTAACAATGTGCGCCGGCAGCCGCGCCGCAATGTCCGCAAAGTCCAGCGGGTCCACAACGCGCAGGCTGTTCTCGTCGCAGTAAAATCCCAGCGCGTCCGCCCCAGCCTCCACCGCCGCCTCCGCATCCCGCCAGTTCGTAATCCCGCAGATTTTCACTAAAGTCACGCCCAGAGTGTACCCGGAACCCACAGCGGGTATGCTGATGCTAGGTTTTGCAGCAACGCGGAGGAAACATCCCATGAATATCTTGGCGCTGAATGCCGGCAGTTCCAGCCTTAAGTTTCGGCTGTTTCGGGTGGACGGGGACACTGAAGAAGTTCTGACCGAAGGGACGGCGGAGCGGGTGGACGGCGGCGCGATGACGGCTGCCGCCGAGAAGGCGATTGGGCAGTGCAAGCCATTCGGCATTGATGCCGTCGGGCATCGGCTGGTGCAGGGCGGCAGCAAGTTCACGGAGCCGACGCGCGTTACGCCGGAGACTTTGGACGGCCTGCGCGGCTTAAAAGACCTGGACCCGCTGCATAACCCCACGGAAGTGGGGCTGATTGAAGACACGCAGCGGCTTCTGCCCGATGTGCCGAATGTGGCTGTGTTTGACACGGCGTTCCACCAAACTTTGCCGCCGGTGGCGTACACGTATGCCCTGCCGCACGAGTTGTCGGCGAAGCTGAGTTTACGCCGGTACGGGTTTCATGGATTGTCGCATCAGTATGTGTCCGGGCGGCTTTTGGAGTGCTTGGGGCGGGGCGCGGAAGGAACGCGGCTGGTGACGTGTCATCTCGGCAGCGGGGCCAGCATGTGCGCACTCTTAAATGGTCAAAGCGTAGACACGAGCATGGGCATGACGCCGCTGGAAGGCTTGGTCATGGGAACCCGCGTCGGCGACGTTGACCCCGGCCTGCTGCTGTATCTGCTGCGGACGCAAGATGTGACGCCGGAGCAGTTGGACGACATGCTCAATAAGCAAAGCGGCCTTCAAGGCATTTCGGGGCTAAGTGCGGACATGCGGGATCTGGAAAAAGCGGCCTCGGCAGGGAATGCTCAAGCCGAGCTGGCCCTGACGCTGTTCGCGTACCGCGCCCGCAAGTACATCGGAGCCTACGCGGCGGCGCTGGGCGGCTTAGACGCGGTCGCGTTCACCGGCGGCATCGGCGAACGCTCGGCGACGGTACGGGCGCGTATCTGCGCGGGGCTGGAGTTTCTGGGCCTGCACTTGGACGCGGACGCCAATCAAAAGGCGGGCGGCAAAGACGCGGCGCAGGTCAGCCCGGCGGACAGCGCCGTCTCGGTGTGGGTCATCCCAACAGACGAGGAGCGGCAGATTGCCCGCGAAGTGGCGGGGGTGCTAAATGAGTAGGAACCGGCACTGAAAGTGCCGGTTCTTAATGCGCCGGGTATACTCCCCCTATGCCTGCCGATATGCTTTCCGAACCATCGCTGCT
>CAXTRL010000464.1:0-2744 GCA_964246575.1 uncultured Armatimonadales bacterium | reverse complement strand
AAATCAAAGCACGATTTTGAATGCGGGAGTGATTCATTGAACGCAGCCCAGTTAGTTGTCAGTCATCGCGAGGAATCAGCCGGGTCCGTAATTGAAGCGGTCGGCGAGGTAGATCTCACCACGGCGTCGCAGCTCCGTGAAGCCTTGCTTGGGGCGGTCGGCGGCGCAAACAAGGCGTCGGTGATTGTTGACCTCAGCCAGGTGGACTTTATTGACAGCGCCGGATTGGCGCTTTTAGTCGAGGCCCGCAAGCGCCTGTCCCCGGAAGGCCGAACCCTTAGCATTCTGCTGACGGCGGGGAGGCAGCCGGAGCGCGTTTTGAAGCTTGGCCGGTTTGACACGATTATGACCCTGGCCCACAGCCTCAGCGATCTTTCCTAACTCGCACCTATTATGGCAACAAAAAAACCAGCAGTCACGGGAACGCCCGCCGGAACCGACGGCAGCCCGGCGATGAACAAGACGGCCCTGCCGGCGGGAACCAGCATTATCGGTTATGTGGACCCGATTGTTGGCCGCGTCGCGCACCGGGACGTGCTCGGCTATCTTGGCTTTCCTCTGATTCGCAAAGGAGAAACCGTAACGCCGGAAATCTTTTCCCGCGCTCATAACCTTTCGCGCTTATTTGAGCTGCAAGCCGCTACGGAAGAAGAATAATTCATGCCTTCTGAATTTGAGCGTCCGTCTTCCGCCGGAGCCGCCGCGTTGACCCTGCTTTTGGGCCTTGCCGTCAGCGCTGCCGCGCTGCTGTACGCCACGCCGCAGGGCAAAAAGTTTTTGGAACAGTTCGCTGGGCGCACCGAGGAATGGAAAGCGCAGGCAGCGTCTACGCTGGCCGAGAGCCGCGAAAAAGTGGTCAACTCGGTTGAGGCGCGTGTTCCTTCTGAGCAGGAAGGCCGCCTGCGCGAGAACTTATAAGGCCGCTCCGTTGACACGAAGTGCCTGCCCCGTGACAAACCCCGCAAAATCACTGCACAGCAGCAAGACAACCCCCGCAACATCATCAGGAACGCCCTGACGGCGCAAAGCATTGTGCGATGCGCCGGATTGTATCTCTGCCGGGGATGGCGCGTTCTTTTGGAACGACGTGTCCGTGCCGCCGGGTGACACGACATTTGCGCGTATCCCATCCGGCCCGACTTCCTGGGCCAAATCCGCCACGAACATATTCAGCGCCGCTATGCCTGCCCCATAGAAAGCTAAAGTGGGAAGCGGGTCATGCCCGGAGCCGCTGCCGATGGCGACGATGCTGCCGCCCCGGCGCATGACCGGCACGAGGCCGCGCGACAGCAGAAACGCCGAACCTAAATTTACGTCCAGCATCCGCCGCCATGCCGCCGGCTCAATTTCCGTCACTTTGCCGCCGAGTCCCATCCCGGCGTTTAATATCAGCAGGTCCAGACCGTCCGCGTACTCAGACTTGACGTGAGCAATCAGCGCGTCTACCTGCGCTTCGTCCCCAATATCGGCTTGAAAGTTCGCGTGCGTTCCCAGCCCAAATGCCTGCCGCTCGGTCAATGACACGTTCGCCGTTTCTTCATCTCCGCGCCAGACTGTCAGCGTGTTTGCCCCCGCTTCCGCGAGACGCCGGGAAATCGCGCGTCCGATGCCGCGCGTGCCGCCGGTAATCAAAGCATTTTTGCCGGCAAAATCAATCGTGATCATTGGGTTTCTCCAAGAAGCGCCTGCACCGCGCTTTCCGTTAGCGCCGCCGGTGCGGCCCCCAAATGCGTTGTCGCCAGCGCCCCGCAGGCGTTCGCGTAGCGCAGCGCGTCCGGCAAGATCGGGCCGACTGCGTCAAGAGTCGCGTTCAAGTCCGGCCCCTGCCGCAAGAGAAACGCCAGCAGGCCAGCCGTAAAGGAGTCCCCTGCCCCAGTCGCGTCAACGAAAGCCACTGCAAAGCCAGGCGCTTGGGCAAAATCACCGGCGCGGGTGTAGCCCCGGCAGCCTTCCGCGCCATCGGTCACAGCCACAAGACGCGGGCGCGGGAAGTCTTGAAGCAGACTGGAAATCGCGGACGCTTCTTCGGGCGCGTCCGGGTACAAGAACATCAGCTCGTCGGCGCTGATTTTCACGATGTCGGCATGGGTAAAGCCCAGCCGGACGCCTTCGCGCATCGCATCATCATCCGGCCAAAGCCGAGGGCGCAGATTCGGATCATAGGAACAAATTGCGCCGCCGCCCCGTGCCAGCCGCGCCGCGTCCCCTGTTGCGCTCCGGCTTGGCTCGGCAATCAGCGAAATGCTGCCGTAATGCAGAACGCGGGCGGACGCCAGCCACTCGGCTTCCAGCTCGTCAGGCCGCAAAGCAAGGTCACGCGCCGGGTCAAAGTAAAATAAAAATTCACGGCTGCCGTCGGGCATGACCGAAACAAATGCCAGCCCCGTTCGCGCCGAAGGGTCCAAAATGACATGGCTCATGTCCACCCCTAACCGGCTGAACGTCTGCGTGATGCTGATACCGAACGGGTCGTCGCCGACTTTAGACACAAACGCCGCCTTTAAACCCAGCGCCGCCGCCGCCGCCGCCAGGTTGAGGGGTGCGCCGGCAGGCACTTTGGCAAACCCCGGCGCGTCCGCCAGCGAAACGCCGGACTGCGTCGCCGGCAAGTCAATCAGGGCTTCGCCGAGTGTGATGATGTCAGGGGACATGGAATTAGGATAGCCCCCACCCCCAGCCCCTCCCCCGTCGGAACGAGAGAGGGGAGCAAGAGAAGAAGTGACAGACGAACCCGTAAGGGCGTT
>CAXTRL010000463.1:0-2750 GCA_964246575.1 uncultured Armatimonadales bacterium | reverse complement strand
GCTTTGGAGTTGACTTCGTAGGCACGCTGGGCGGTGATCATGTTGACCATTTCCTGCACGATCTGGACGTTGGACATTTCCAGCGTTCCTTGCGCGAGCTGGCCGAAGCCGGCCTGGCCGGGGGTGCCGTCGGTGGGCGAGCCGGACGCGGCGGTTTCCTGGAAATTGTTGCCGCCGAGATGCACCAGGCCGGCGGGATTGGAAAAGCGGGTCAGCGTGATCTTGCCGACCGACTGCGGGGTATTGGAGCCGCCGCGCGTGACATTCACGGTGCCGTCTTTGCCGACGGCGATGGAAGTGGCGTCAGCGGGAATGGTGATCTCGGGCTGGAGCGCAAAGCCATCGGAATTGACGAGTTTGCCCTGCTCGTCGCGTTTGAACGCACCGTCGCGGGTGTAGCCGTTGGTGCCGTCGGGCAGCAGCACTTTATAAAAGCCGTCGCCTTCAATGGCGATGTCTGTGCTGTTGCCGGTTTCCTGAAGCGTACCCTGGTCAAACATCGTTTCGGTGGAGCCGGGTTTAACACCGAGGCCGACTTCCAGGCCCGTAGGCGAAGTCGCGCCCTGAGCAACCGTGGCCCCGGCGGGACGCATCTCCTGGTACAGAAGGTCCTGGAAGTCCGCCCGGCCTTTTTTGAAGCCGACGGTGTTGACGTTGGCGAGGTTGTTGGAAATCACGTCCATGTTGAGCTGCTGGGCTTCCATGCCGGTGGCCGCCGTGTAAAGTGCTCGCATCATAATGCGGGTTCTCCTTTGGTTCGCGCTCCTAGTCAAAAGCGCGAGGGTCGTCGGCTTCCACCCGCAGCCCATCTCAGAGAAGAAGGAGCCGCAAGCAGTCCAGCCGTGTGAATCGTTAAATCTTGCCGACTTCGGTGGTGGCTTTGCCGGTGGTGTCGTCTTCGGCTTGCAGCATCTTTTGGTTGGTCTCGTAAGCCCGCATGATGGAGATCATGGACACCATTTCTTTGACGATGCTGACATTGGATGATTCTAGGTAGCCTTGCCGGATGGTTGCGGTCGGCGACGCCGGCTGGACACGGGAAACGATGTACAGGTTGTCGCCGGCCTTGACGGGATTGACCGCCAAGGACAAAGCCGCAAGCTGGATGCGCCCGACTTTGACGCCGTCGGCGGTCAAATCGCCTTGCGGGCTAATGACAATGGATTTTGTCTTGGCAGGAACAGAAAGCGCACGGCTGCCGGTGTCTAAGACCGGCCGTCCCGTGGCGGACTGGATCAGCGTTCCCTGCGCGTCTAAACTGAGCGAGCCGTCGCGGCTGAGGCGCGGCCCTTGCGGGGTCTGGATGACCAGGGCCGCGTCGCCGGTCAGCGCCACGTCCAGCGGATTTCCCGATTGCTGCAAGCCGCCTTCCGTGAAATTAGTGGTCTCATCTTTCAAGCCTGCCCCGCTGCCGAGCGTGCCGAGCGAGGCGCGGTCTGCGCCCGATAAGCTGGAAACGGACTGGCTGAGAAACGATTCAAAGCGCGGCACATCTTCTTTGTAGCCGGTCGTGTTGGCGTTCGCCAGGTTTTGGGCAACGGCGTCCTGGGCGGCCTGGTTTGCCAGCATTCCGGCGGCGGCGGTGTAAACTCCACGGGTCATAAAAGCTCTCCCAAAATCATTATCGGCCTGCGCCCTTTGTTTCTTTAGAGGGATAATTACGAGTTTTCGGGGCAATTTGCGCGGAGTTGGGTAAACTCTGTTATGGCCCAACCAGACACCCACAGCAGCGATGTTTTAGAAGAGTTTCTCGGCGACACGCCCCGCGCGACTGAATGGCGTGCCTTGCGCGACGCTCTGCGGGAACGTCTCCGCGCCCTGGTGCGCTCCCGCAGCGCGGAAACCGACACGGCAGCCTCGGCGGCGCTGGAAACTCAGATCGCCGCCCTTCGCAAGCAGGTCGCCGCGCTGGAAACCGAAGAAGTCGTCGCCCAGTTCGTGGAAAACTCCATCAAAGCAAGCCTTGCCCGTGCCCCAGCGTTTGGAAGTTTGGAGGATGAAGAAGAATAGCAGACACAAAAAACCGCCGCTTTGTGCGGGGATACACAAAGCGGCGGTTTAACGAGATGCGCGAGGCAGCGCATGAGGTTTTTGAGTCTCGCCGGCGTTTGTGCGCCAGCGTTGAATAAACTATAACACAGAGTCTTCGGCCTGTCAAGCGATTTTTGAGATTTGTTTTTTTAGAAGCTTTGGGAGCAAAAACAAGCGATGTGCGGACGGTTTACATTGTATCACTCGCCGGAAGAAGTGGCAGAGCGATTTGAAGCAAGTGTTGACGTGGGCGCCAAGCAGGAAACGGACGCGCGGTACAACATCGCGCCGACCCAGAATGTTTCGGTGGTCACGCAAAACGGAGCGCGGCATTTGGAAGATTACCACTGGGGGCTGATCCCATCGTGGGCCAAAGACCCGGCGATTGGAAACAAAATGATCAATGCCCGCGCGGAAACGCTGGCGGAAAAGCCCTCGTTTCGGACCGCGCTGTCCCGACGCCGGTGCCTCATTCCCGCCGACGGCTTTTATGAGTGGCAGGCGGCAGCGGCAGGCTCCAAAACAAAAACGCCGATGTTCCTGCACCGCCGCGATTCCGGCTTGTTCGCGTTCGCCGGTTTGTGGGACGAGTGGCACACGCCGGACGGCTCCCCGCTGCGCTCCTGCACGATCATCACGACAACGCCGAACGCCGTCGCCGCCCCCATCCACAACCGAATGCCGGTCATTCTGCGCCCGGAAGACGAAGCCTACTGGCT
>CAXTRL010000462.1:0-2759 GCA_964246575.1 uncultured Armatimonadales bacterium | reverse complement strand
AAGTAGGCGGCCAGCGGGCGGGACGCAGTCAGAATGGTGGCGTCGTAAGGGCGCAGGCCGTATTCGGCGACAAAGCGTTCGCGCTTGGCGTCCGGCAGCTCCGGCAGGGCGGCGCGGGCGGCATCCACTACGCTGTCGTCAAAATGCAGCGCCACCAGATCCGGTTCCGGGAAGTAGCGGTACTCCTGTTCTTCTTCCTTGAAGCGCATGTGGTAGGTTTCGCCGCGCAGGTCGTTCCAGCCCAGCGTTTCCTGGCGCACGGCTTCGCTATTGTTGAGAAGCTCCGACTGGCGCTCGACTTCGTACAAGACGCCTTTGTAGACCGACTTGAACGAGTTCAGGTTTTTGATCTCGGTCTTGACCCCGACGCCGCTTGTTCCGGCAGGCCGGATGCTTAAGTTTGGCTCCGCTCTTAGATGCCCTTCTTCCATTTTGCCGTCGGACACGCCGAGGTAGACCAAAATGGAGCGCAGCTTTTCGAGATATGCGCGGGCCTCATCAGCAGACGTCAGATCAGGCGGGAACTCGGTGACGATCTCCATCAGCGGGACGCCGGAGCGGTTATAATCCACTTCGCTTTCGTTGCCGCCGGCATGGATCAGCTTGCCCGTATCTTCTTCCAAGTGAACACGGCGAATGTGGATGCGCTTGCTTGACCCGTCTTCCAGGTCAATGTCTAAGTAGCCGCCGACACCAATCGGGTTCTCGTACTGCGAGATTTGGTAGCCTTTCGGCAGGTCCGGGTAGAAATAGTTCTTGCGGGCAAACACGCAGTCCCGCGATACTTCGCAGTGCAGGGCCAGCGCCGTTCGGAGAACAAGCTCCACCGCTTTCCGGTTCATGACGGGAAGCGATCCCGGCAGCCCTAAACACACCGGGCAGGTGCGCGTATTCGGTGCGCCGCCGAACTCATTGGCGCAGCCGCAGAACATCTTGCTTTGCGTCAAAAGCTCGGCATGGCATTCCATCCCGATCACAGGTTCATAATGTGTCATAAATCTTTTCTCGGAAGTTAGTTTTGTAAAGCTAGTTGAGCGGGTCAGGAAGTTTGGCTAAAAAGGTGCTGAACCATGACAATGCAGCATCAAAAGTGAAGTCCGAGATAGGCAGTTGACCGGAATGAACAAAATCATTACGATACTTACGCACTTTTTCCATGTGGGTACGAAGGTTTGGGTCTATCTTAAATCCTTCTAGTTTTGATGCTTTGCTTGTCAGCCAATCGACTTTGACATCTTTTGGAATTGAAACATGAGGATAATAGAAAGTAAGGTGATACTTAAGGATACCCTCGAACTCTGCCGTCAATCGTAGGAGATATGTGGCAAAAAGATATTTCCCTGTACGCTGAAAGTTCGCAGGCGTGATACCTGTCATGTCCTGATAAATATCGTACCTCTGCCAATTTTGACGGACAAAGGCTATTCCCTGCCTCGCTGCTTCAAACTCGCCTCGGACAGCGCGGAGGCGCTGAATATACCGGATGCTCACGAAGCGCCCAGCAAGTCGTTTGCCAGTCGTATGAAGTTGCTTTGGTTCCACTCTTCATGCAGGATAAAGCCGGAATCAACACGGACTTGCCAATCATCATCGGTGTGCCTACGCAGTAGTCTCACGCGGAACAATGTCGGCCACGCATAAAATTCGACAATGCCCCGGCCTGGAAAGTTGCGGGCGATAGGCTCCAACACTAGCATCCCATTTGGCGTGTGGATATTCATTGCAGTCACGGTGTAGATGCCAAGAGGGGCTTCTTCAATTTTATGATCCTCACCCCATTCAGTAGACCAGCCCGCCTCCATGTGCGCCCACGTCTTGATCTGGCTTTGTAGAGTCTGAATTGTCCGCAGCCATTCCTCGCACAACGAAGCATCGGCTTTCTTCAACGCCGTTATTGCCATAATATTATACCGCCTCACCTTATCATTCTACCTGATGCACCGCAGAGTTTGCCGTTCGCCACTGGCCCCGGCGGATGGCGAGGCGCAAGAGCAGGAGGCCGGCAAAGGAGCCAATGCAGAGGCCAATCAGGCTGGCTTCCGGGCCAAACGCGCCTCCGGTCGCAAGGAACGGGCCGTGAACGTGACCGGCAAACAGGGAATTGGGGTCGTCTTCCCACGCGCCCGAGTTCGCCGTGCCATAGATCGAAGTTTCGAAGAAATTCCAGCCCCAATGCAGGCCAATCGGCAGCCACAGACGCCGCGTCAGCAGGTAGGCGGCGGAAAAAAGCAGGCCGGTCTCAAACGACAAAAACAGCGGCCCCACCAGCCACTCGCCTGTCGAAAGGCCGTCTACGGGGCTGCCCAAATGCAGCAGGCCGAAAAACAGCGACGACGCAAGGAGCGCGATGCCGGAGCCGTAGTGCCGTTCCAGTGTTTGAAAAATGCAGCCGCGCACGGCGGTTTCCTGAAAGACGGCGATGCACAAAAACAGGGCTAGCGGCAGCAGCGGACGGAAGTGTGGGTTGACGCTTCCGACATGGTACAAGCCAAACGCGCCCATCAGGACGATAATGGCGGAAAACACGCCGCCGCCAATCATCAAGCCAATCGCCGTTTCCGAGAAAACCCCCTGCCGCGCGAATCCAGCCTCCGCAAGCGAGCGCTTATCCAGCCGCCGGGTGACAACTAAGTAGCCTAGAGTCGCCGCTGCTGCGAAACAAAACTCGACCGTCAAGCCACCGCGCTCGCTGTTTGCATCAATCCGCACATGCGTCAGCCAGAAGACCAGCAGCAGCGGCAAGCTGATTGCCAGCAAGA
>CAXTRL010000461.1:0-2764 GCA_964246575.1 uncultured Armatimonadales bacterium | reverse complement strand
TGGCGTCGCTGATTTCGCCGGACCCGGATGTCGTGCGCGGCATCAACACGCGCCCAGAGCTGTCCGAGCTGCGCCAGGTCTTGCAGGCCCGCGTCCACCAGGCGCTCGGCCTCGCCGGGGTCACGATCATAGACCCGCTGACGACGCACATTGACGCCACGGTGCAGATCGGGCAGGACACGACGATCCACCCGTATACGATCCTCAGCGGCGTGACGGACATCGGCGAGAACTGCGAAATCGGGCCGGGGGCGCGGCTTAGTGACGCCAAGATCGGCTCCGGCGTGTCCGTGCGCGACTCTTACGTCGTCGCATCGGAAGTCGGCGACGGGTGCAAGATCGGCCCGTTCGCCAATCTCCGCCCCGGCAGCGTCCTCGGCAAGAACGTCAAAGTCGGCGACTTTGTAGAGCTGAAGAACACGACCCTCGGCGACGGCGTTTCGGCGGGCCACTTGGCGTATCTGGGCGACGCCGAAGTCGGCGCGGGAACTAACATCGGCGCGGGGACGATCACCTGCAATTATGACCCGTTCCTCACGCCCACCAAGAACCTGACCCAGATCGGCGCGAACGCCTTTATCGGCACCCATTCCACCCTGGTCGCCCCGGTCTCTGTCGGAGACGGCGCGTACACCGCCGCCGGTTCCACCATCACCGACCCTGTCCCCGCCGACGCGCTGGCGCTTGGCCGCGCCCGCCAGATCGTCAAGCCCGGCTGGGTCAGCGCCAAGAAGCGCCGAACTAAAAACGCCGCAAAAGACGTAATCACAAAGGAGCCAAAATGAGCGAACGTGAATTTGCTGTAGGCAGCGCCACGGTCACGAAAATCCTGGATTTGAACTTGGATGGCTTCACCCTGACCCAGCTTTTGCCGGACTTCAACCCAGAGTCGCTCCAAGCTCACCCCGAATGGGTCAATGATGCTACTTACGACCCCGCGACTGGCCGCGTCCCGCTCAGCGTGCATAGCTGGCTGGTGCGGCATCAAGGCAAAGTCATTCTTGTGGACACGGGAGCCGGCAGCAATAAAACGCGCCCGGACATGAAGATGCTGGACCATCTGCACACCTCATTTCTGGCGCGGCTGGAAGCGGCGGGCGTCCGCCCGGAAGACGTTGACTTCCTCCTGCTGACGCACATTCACGCGGACCATGTCGGCTGGAATACATCTTTGGATGGGCAGGAATGGACCCCAACTTTCCCCAATGCGACCTTGATCTGCTCCGACCTGGAATGGCGCTACGGCGCGGCGCTGGCGCAGGAAGACGAAGCCGGTATCCAAGCTGTACGCGCGGAAGCGGGGCTGGGTGCGCCCATTCGTGTGCCGGTTGCCGGTGTGTTCGCCGACAGCCTGCTTCCGCTGGAAGCCGCCGGCAAGGTGCGCCGGATCAAAGTGGACGGCAGCGAAGTTCTGCCGGGCATTCGCTTTCTGCCGATGCCGGGCCACAGCATTGACCACGCGGCTATTGAAATCACCTCTGAAGGGCAAATTGGGCTGTTCAGCGGCGACGTGCTGCATCACCCCCTGGAAGTGCCTGACCCCGAGTTAATTTCTATGTTTTGCGAGTTTCCCGACGCGGCCCGGCGTTCGCGTCACCTGCTCTTGAATCGGGCCACCCAAACAAAGGCGCTTTGTTTCAGCAGCCACTTTTCCGAAAGCTCTGCCGGCTTCATTGAACAAGTCGGCGACGGCTGCACCTGGACTTTTGCTTAATGCCTGCCCGAATTTATCTTGAGTTTGAGACGCCGATTGGCGACTTCCCTAATACCCCCGCGCCTGGCTTCGCGCTGGCGCGTGTTGTCGAAGCGCACCCCGCGCTTGTCCCGCTGCTGGACTTCTGCGCCGTGGACCCGCATCAGATCGCCATGGAAGTCGGCATGGTGTATCCCTATGAAGAAGGCGGCTTAGACGATCTAGATGACCTGGAATTCGAGCCAATGGAGTGGTTTGAGCCAGCCGCCGGCCTCGCCGCCGTCGAACGCGCCATTGCTGCCGTGCGCGATAATCCCCAAAGCCTTGCCGCCGCGATTTACGACCCCGGCCTGCGCCCTGCGGACGTTCTCGCCGATTTGGAAGCGATTGCCGCTCAACTGGAAGCCGCGCGGCAGCACGAGACCCGCTTTCATTTTGTGGAGAAAGCCTAAGTGGGAAACCTAACAGCGGAGGCTTCTTTCCCAATCAAGTTCCTATAAACCGAATGAACATGGTATAACTGACACAGGAGGGATGCACCATGTCCATGCTGGGCCGGATGTTTGGCTTAGGCCGCAACGAACACTACGACAAAGGCATTCGTTTTTTTGACCAGGGGCTGTTTGCCGAAGCCATCACGGAGCTGAAACAAGCTGGCGCCAAGAACCCGGACGAGCTGACCGAGCGCCTGTCTTCGTTCTATATCGCCGAAAGCTACGCCGGCCTCGGCAGCGCGGCCCTCGGCGCGGGCCGGTACGCCGATGCACAAACGGCGTTCACGGCGGCACTTGCCATCAATCCGCACTACGCCGACCTGCATTTCCAGGCGGGGCAAGCCGCCCGTGGCCTGGGCAATGCGCCTGCATCCCTCGCCGCCTTCGACGCGGCGCTGACCGTCAACCCGCGCTATGCCAAAGCCTTGTTTTATCGCGGCCTGACCCTGTACGCGCTGGACCGGCCCGCCGATGCCCTTGCCGCCGTTCAGAAGGCTGTCATGGCTGACTCCGCGTTCGGCGTCGCCCCTTATGAAGACGCCGTCGCCGCGCATCACGCTGGAGATTATTCCCAGGC
>CAXTRL010000460.1:0-2769 GCA_964246575.1 uncultured Armatimonadales bacterium | reverse complement strand
GGACAATGCTGATTGGCATTCTCACGAGCGAGCAGCAGAACCGGTTTGAGGAAAAGCGGGATCTCGACTTCAGCATTGAGATCCCCAACTTGGCACGGTTCCGCTGCAACTTCTTTCTGGGCAGGCGTGGCGAAGGTGCGGTCTTCCGGGTCATCCCAACGGAGATCAAGTCGTTCCAGGATCTGGGGCTGCCGCCGGTGCTTGCAGAACTAGCACGTGAGGAGCGCGGTCTGGTGCTGGTAACAGGGCCGACAGGGTCCGGCAAGTCCACGACGCTTGCGGCGATGGTGGACATGATCAACTGCGAGCGCCACGCCCATATCCTGACGGTGGAAGACCCGATTGAGTTTGTCCACCCGCACAAAAAGTGCCTGGTCAACCAGCGCGAAGTCCGGGTGCATACCGAGTCGTTTGCATCGGCGCTGAAAGCGGCGTTGCGGGAAGACCCCGATGTCATTCTGGTCGGCGAGATGCGAGACCTGGAAACAATCTCGCTGGCGGTCTCGGCGGCGGAAACAGGGCATCTGGTCTTTGGCACCCTGCACACATCCAGTGCGGCCCAGACGGTAGACCGGATCATTGACGTGTTCCCGCCCCATCAGCAGTCGCAGATACGCACCCAGCTTTCGGAGTCCCTGCGAGGCGTCATCGCCCAAACGCTGGTGCCGAAAATCGGCGGCGGGCGCGTCGCCGCGTTAGAGATTATGACAGTCACAGCTGCCGTCAAGAACCTCATTCGCGAGGGCAAGACGTTCCAATTGCCGTCCATTATTGAGACGAACTCCAACCTCGGCATGATCACGCTCGGCCAGGCGCTGCAAGCGCTGGTCATCAACGGCACGATCACCCCGGAAAACGCCGTCATCAAGGGCCTCGACCCGGCGCTGGTCAGCTCCCTGCGGATCGCTACGCCGCCCGCCATGAACGGCAACGGCCACGCCGCCCCGCGCCCGGAAGCGCCCGCGCCTTCCTTCGCCAAGCCCGCGTCTTTGGACGATGACGACGAACTCGGCAGCTTGTCCCCGCTCACCACGCCGTTCTCGTTCAAGCGCTAATATGCTGTTCGTGTAGGGGTAAGCTCTGCCCCTACCCTCTTCTCTCTTTTCCTCCGTCTGCCCTTGCCGAATTACATTCTCCCAGTGGTATAATCGTTTCATGGCAACAGAAGCATTAAAAGAACGGGTAGCCGCCTTAGAAAATGAACTCATGCAGATCAAGCAAGAACTGGCGGCGGAGGGATCGCATTCCACCCCTGCCGGATGGGAGAAGATATTCGGCAGCTTCGCGAATAGTGAGGGGTTTGACGAAGCGGTGCGTCTCGGACGGGAATACCGTGAAGCCCAGAATGTGCAGGGCGACGAGACAGCCGACTGATGGTCGTCTTGGACACGGATCACATGAGCCTATTGCAGCGTGGCGGAGCGGAAGGGCAACTCATTCGGCGACGACTGCGTGGCATTCCGCCAGACGATGTGGCAATCACAGTCATCAGCTATGAGGAACAAACGCGCGGATGGTTTGCCCGCCTTGCGCGGGCGGCTACACCGGAGCGTCAAGTATTTGACTACGGCGAGGTCAAAAACCTGCTGAGGGATTACTGCAACATTGCCGTGCTGGATTTTGACAACGAGGCCGCCGCTGAGTTCCGGCGGCTTCAGGCTGCCAAGACGCGCGTGGGGACGATGGACCTGAAGATAGCTGCCGTTGTCCTCGCAAATAACGCTGTTCTTCTGACCCGCAACATGAGTCACTTCGACAAAGTCCCCGGCCTTCATGCTGAGGATTGGTCTGTCTCACGCTGACGCTTGTTCCCGTAGCCAAACCCCGACCCCCACAGGTATAATTCTTCTAAATCGCTTGGATTTGTGGAGTTTTCTTATGCCTGATAATTCTGAGACTGATACGACAACTTATGACCCGAAGGCGCGGAGCCGCGTGATCACGGAAGGGCGCGACCGCGCGGCGGCGCGTTCTTACTTGAAGGCTACCGGGCTGACCGATGCCGACATCAAAAAGCCGATTATCGGCGTGGCGTCCACCTGGATCGGCACCATGCCGTGCAATCTTAATCTGCGGGCGCTGGCGCAGAAAGTCATGCAGGGCATCCGGGAAGCCGGGGCGACGCCGCAGGAGTTCAACACCATCGCCATTTCCGACGGCATTACGATGGGCACCGAAGGCATGAAAACGTCCTTGATTTCCCGCGAAGTCATCGCCGACTCCATTGAGCTGGTGACGCGCGGCCATATGTTTGACGCCGTCATCTGCCTGGTCGGCTGCGACAAGACCGCGCCGGGGGCGGCAATGGCCCTGGCGCGTCTCAACATCCCCGGAATGCTGCTGTACGGCGGCTCCATCGCGCCGGGCCGCTACCGAGGGCGGGACATTACCATTCAGGACGTGTTTGAAGGCATCGGCGCGGCGGCGGCGGGCAAGATCACCGATGCCGACTTGACCGAGCTGGAAGACGCGGCCTGCCCCGGCGCAGGGTCCTGCGGCGGGCAGTTCACCGCGAACACGATGGCAATTGCCATGGAGTTTCTGGGGCTGGCCTCTCTCGGCTCGGCGGGCGTTCCTGCCGTTGACCCTAGGAAAGACGACATTGGTGTGGAAGCGGGCCGCATGGTCGTTGCGCTTTTGAAAAGCGGCGTCCGGCCTTTGGACGTTCTCACGAAAGAAGCGTTCGAGAACGCGATTGCCGGCGCGGCGGCAACGGGCGGCTCGACAAACTCGGTCCTGCACCTGCTGGCCCTGGCCCGCGAGGCTGGC
>CAXTRL010000459.1:0-2790 GCA_964246575.1 uncultured Armatimonadales bacterium | reverse complement strand
TGACGCCGGGCCGGCTCATCCGGCAGGGGGATCTCGATTTCGCGGGACAAGCGCCCGCCGCGCAGCAGGGCCGGGTCCAGCATGTCCCGGCGGTTGGTCGCGCCGATGACGAAAATGCGCCGGTTTCGCGTCAGCCCGTCCATCTCATGCAGGAATTGGTTGACCACTTTGTCGCTGTACTGGTTCACCCCACCGGAGCGCGACGGCAAAAGGGCGTCAATCTCGTCCAAAAAGATGATCGCCGGGGACTTGGCCCGCGCTTCATCAAACAGCTTCTTGACCGACTTTTCGCTTTCGCCCAGCCACATGGAATTGATCTCGGCGGGCGAAGTCGCCACAAAATGACAGTGCGACTCGTGCGCCAGAACGCGGGCAATAGTCGTTTTCCCCGTTCCCGGCGGCCCGTACAGCAGCAGCCCCGTCGGCGGCTCGATGCCTAAGTCTTTGGACAAGCTCGGATTCTCCAGCAAAAGCTGCATTTGGCGCAGCTCGCGCTTGGTCCGGGCCGGCAAAATCACATCGTTCCAAGTCACGCCGCCCGGCACGGCGTCCTTGCCTTCGCGGGTCTGATATTCCCGGCTTGCGGCTTGCCCGAACGCCGTGGCCCGCTCTCGGTAGACCGGCTCGCCGGGCGACAGCGAAGCCGCCGACCGCGCCGCTTCCGCCGCCGCCTCAGTCTGGCCTAAATAGCGCAGAGATAAAGCCCGTGCATGGGGGAACCGCGCGTCGGCAGGGTCCAACAGCGATGCTTTTTCAAATTGCACCACCGACAGCCGGAACGCTTCCCGGTACTGCACGATCCAGTCCGTGTTGCCCAGCGCTTTGGACGCCGCCAGGACGCCGAGACCCAGCACCGACGAGGCCAGGTCACTGAACCCCGTTCCCGCGCCGACCGGCTTTTCCGACTCACGCATCGCCGCCGGCAAAATCGTTTCCGCCCGCTGCTGATACGTCAGCCCCACCTGGTACGGCCCTTCGGCGTCGTCCGGGAACCGGCCCGCCGCCGCTTCGAACGCCGCAATCGCGCCGGGAAACTCGCCGCGTCCCCGAAACTCCAAACCCGCTTTGTACGCGGGGTCATCCAAAATACCACTCATGCGCTTATTTTACCCGTTTCCCAGGCTTCTCGGACCCATGCCTTTGCTTATATTGGGTAACATAAGATACAAAGAACGCAAGGAAAAGATAATGCCTGACAATGCCAATCGCGTAGAAGTGCCGGGAAGCGGCAAAGCCGCTCTGCCGGAAGAAAGTCTCGTGGGAGACGTTTCGCCGGACGAACGGTTCCAAGTCACGGTGCGTGTCCGGCGGCAGGCCGCGCTGCCTTCTTTAGAAGCTTACGCGACGCAGGCGCCCGAACAGCGCCGCTTTATGACCCGCACTGAGCTTGCCGCCCAGCACGGCGCATCGGCGGACGATCTCGCCAAAATCGCCGCGTTCGCCCAAACCAACAATTTAACGGTAGACGACTCGGACGCCGCCCGGCGCTCGGTCCTGCTGTCCGGCACGGCGGCGGACTTTGAGAAAGCGTTCGGGGTCACGCTGAAATCTTACAACTTGGGCGGCACGATATCCTACCGTGGGCGCAGCGGGCCGATTACCATTCCCGCAGACTTGGACGAGGTCGTTGTCGGCGTTTTTGGCCTGGACAACCGCCCCTTTGCCCGGCCACACCACAGTCTCAAGCGGCGCAAGCGCCCGAAAGCGCCCACCGAAGCAGACACTGCCTATTATCCGGCGCAGATCGCCGCGCTCTACCATTTCCCAACCGACGTAACCGGGCAGGGGCAGAAGATCGGCATTATTGAGCTTGGCGGCGGCTTCCGGCAGTCCGAGCTTGACACTTACTTCGCGCAGGCCGGCGTCACTTCGCCGCCCAAAGTTATCACGGCGACTTTTACCGGAGGCGGCAAAAATGCTCCCGGCACGGACCCGCTCGATCCCGCGAACCCCGATGTGGAAGTGATGCTGGACATTGAAGTCGCCGGCAGCGTCGCCCCCGGCGCGGAGATTGTCGTTTACTTCGCCAAAGACGCTTCCGACCAGGGCTTTTTAGATGCCATGACCGCCGCCGTCAACGACCCTCAAAACGCTTTAACGGCCATCTCCATAAGCTGGGGCGGCCCGGAGGCCGGAACAGGGAACGGCACGGCGGCTTCGGCGACCAAGCAGTTCCAGGACAACTTTGACCAGGCTTTGCAGGCGGCGGCGCATCTCGGCATCACCGTCTGCGTCGCGTCCGGCGACTCCGGCTCGGCGAACTACGCCGCCAATGACCCCAACTGGGACGGCGGCGCTCATGTAGATTTCCCATCGTCCAGCCCTTACGCCCTCGGCTGCGGCGGCACGCGCATTACCACGTCCGGCAATGCCATCACAAGTGAAGTCGTCTGGCATCCCGGCCCAAACGAAGGCTCCGGCGGCGGCGTTTCCCGTTACTTTGCCCTGCCGTCCTACCAGGCCAATGCCCATGTCCCGCCCGCCGTCAACCCGCCCGGCCCCATCATGCGCGGCGTCCCGGACGTCAGCGGCAACGCCGCCTCCGAAAGCGGCTACCGCGTCCTCTGCGACGGCCAGGAGTTCCCCGACCCGTCCAAGCAGTTGCCCGGCATCGGCGGCACCAGCGCCGTCGCCCCGCTCTGGGCCGGCCTCGTCGCACTCTTAGCCCAAAGCCTCAGCACAAAGCTCGGCTGGATCAACCCGCAGCTTTATCAGAATGCCCCCAGCGCCGGCGCATTCAACGACATCACCGAAGGAAACAACGGCGACTACCAAGCCGCCCCCGGCTGG
>CAXTRL010000458.1:0-2791 GCA_964246575.1 uncultured Armatimonadales bacterium | reverse complement strand
CGCACGACTACCCGGCAGCCGCGCAGGCGTTCCGCCATGCCGTGCAGCAGCCCGACGCCGATTTAAGGGACTGGAAAATGCTGGCCCATTCCTACGAAAAGTCGCAGCAGTGGGACATTGCCGTTTCCACCTGGCAGCAGATACGGGCGCGTTACCCGCACGGCCTGTCGGTAGACCGCCTGCTGGCGGAAGCCGTGCGGAAGCGCAGGCAGGCGCAGCCAGGGCAGGGGCCGATCCAAAGCGCAGAGCCGACGGAAAGCACCGCCCGGCCATGACCACTTCTTCCCCGACGCCGCTGTTTCCGCCGCCGGACGCGCGTGATCGCCTGCCCCTCTGGGTCATTCTCCTGCTGGGCGTTTTTCTCGTGCTGCGCGTCGCCGAACTCCACGGCAGCTTGTCCGGTGGGCAGAACGCCCACGTTTCTGCAATGGCCGGGCAGGTAGACGAAAAAACGATGGCGGGGATGGTCTACACGAATGTTCAAGCGAAAATTGCTTATATTCAGTCGTATAGCCAGCCCGGCAGCGCTGCCCCGGATGCCGCTTCTCTGCGCGGCGCCCTGAAGGAAGCGGAGTCTCTCCAAAAGTCCTCGCAGAACTCCCCAAGCGCCGCTCGGCGCGTCATCATTGTGCGGGCGCTCCTGCACCTGCCGCTGCTGGGACCAGGGAAAAACGGCCTGGACCCCGCCAAAGCGTTCCAGCCTGCCGCGCTTGCCGGCGTTCCCAGCCCTGATGCCCGCCGCTACGGAGCGGAAGGCCGGCTTTGGATGGAAGTCGCTCGCGGGCCGCATTTGACTCCCGCGCAGACGGCGGTGGAAGCCAGTCTGCTGCGCGGCATCCCCAATATCCGCTGGTGGCTGGGGCCGGCCCTGTCTGTCTTGTACCAGTCACAGGGTAATCCGCATCTCGCCCGGCACTTCTTCGAAGTAGCCCGCGCCCAGGCGCTTTTGACGGCAGGCCCATTGATGCTGATAAATCTGCTGCTGATCCTGCTCGGACTAATTGGCGTTGGCCTGCTGCTTGGCCTTGCCGCCCAGCGGCTTTCGGGCAGTGGCGCGGCGGCTGGGGAAGGGGTCAAGCCGCCCGGCTTCTGGCCGACCCTGCGCGAAACGGTCCCCCTGAGTGAACGCCGCCTGCGAGCGGGAGATTTGATGGGCGTGTTTGCGCTATACCTGTTAATGCCGAACATCGTCGGCTGGCTTCTCGGCGGCTTCGGCCTGCATCACGTCTTCTACTTCGGCGGCCTGATCAAGCCGTACCGTCTGCATTTGCTGGCGCTGTCTCCCGGCAGCCGGGTCGCTGCTGTTGTGGTTTTAGAATTTGTTTCATACCTTCTCGGCGCGGCGGTTCCCGTGGGCGTACTGATCGCCATCGCCGCCCGCAAGCGGGCGTCCCTCACTGAGGAACTTGGCCTCAACACGCACCGGTTCGGCTGGAACCTGCTGTACGGGATGGGCGGCTACGCCGTCTCTTTGCCGCTGCTGCTCCTCGGCCAGAAGCTTGGCTCCGCCATTCCGGGTCCGACTCCCTCAAATCCCGCCATTCCGTTGCTGGCGGAAGCTTCCTCGGCTTGGGTGCAGATCCTCTTGGCGGCGCTTGCCACTCTCGCCGCGCCGCTCTGCGAGGAGCTGCTGTTCCGAGGCGTGTTCTATAATGCCGCCAAGCTCAAAGTCGGCGTCTGGCCCGCCATCCTCCTGACTGGCCTGATTTTCGGCTTCGTCCACCCGGTCGGCATTTCCGAGATGGTGCCGCTGGCCGTGCTGGGCGGCGTCTTCGCCTGGATGGCCGAGACTCGCAAGTCCCTAGTCCCCTCCATGCTCGGTCACTTCCTCCAAAACAGCATGGCCACCGCTACTCTCCTTCTCGCCCTCGGACGTTAGTTAGTTTAGTCAATGATTGAGATAGGCATTTGGGGAACTTCTCTGCCGTGTGCCAGGTATAGGTCCGCGATTTGCTGCTTGAGAGTGGGATCAGCCGTGAAATACATATTGTTAAACTTCATCGCGACGTTGTTCATTGCCATCACGTTCAAGCCGTCACTCCCCAGCACGATTTTCAGCCTGTCCTGCACTGCTCTAGGCGGACTCCAAACCATTTCCGACAAGATGGTTGCCGCCTCGAGAGACTGGACACGCGCTAGTTCATCGGATATTACACCCCAGCGGTCAAGAAGGTTTGGGTTTTCCGACCTCGTGACTTCCTGCCAGATGGTGAAAACGTACTTTCCCGGCATTGAGAACAACCCTTGCAGCGCAACCGTGCCGCGCACCTGGTCATCGTCTTGCGCCGCTGTCGCCGCAAGCTGTTTGGCTACAACTCGCAGGTGATCCGGGTCAAGCGCCGTGATCGTCAAGGCAAATACATCTTCCCGTGTAAGTACGGTGCCGTAAGTTTGTTCCCAAAGATGCGGCCAGGTGCTTTCACTCTGAGACTTCATCGCATAGGGCAACCGGGCGAGCGCAGTCAGCCGGTATTCGCCGGCGTGCGTTGGGCGGATCAGCTGGGTAGCGACTACATACTCAACAGCATGGCTAGTGGCGGAAGCGCCTATTCCGGTAGAATAGATGCCGCCTTGCTTCATGCGCGGATCTGGGATAGCAGGAGCAGTATTCCCCTCGGCATCAACAAGGGTGAGACTAAGCCAACCTTTTTTGTCCCGGCCCATGTAAAGTTCCACCATTTCCGCTTCGGTGCCAACGAACCTGTACCGAAGAACAATGGGTTCACCCAGAGAAAGCGTGTCGTTGTCAAGGGAAACTTCAATGCGGACAGGCGGCGTTTCTGGGTGCATT
>CAXTRL010000457.1:0-2795 GCA_964246575.1 uncultured Armatimonadales bacterium | reverse complement strand
GGCGCATCGGGAACGGGAAGCCGCAGAACTTGAAGGATCTGCTTGACATCCTGATACAGCACTTGGCCCGGCGCGGTGCTTGCGGTTCGCAGGTTCGGCGACTGCTGTCCATGATAACGGATATAGATTGCTGGCAGAGAACCAATGCCGCTTCCCGGCAGGCTGCCTAGCGGCCCAGCGTTCGTGAGGTCGGCAAAGAACCGCTGCCGGTTGACGGCAATCATTTTGTTTGTCCGGCGGATTGGCTTCCGCCGCCCGGTCGGCACCAGCGCAGACGCCAGCGCCCCACTTGGTTCCACCGTGACCCGGTACCCCGGCGTCTGCCGGTCCCCCGTGTTGATGATGACGACTTCCCCGGCAGGGAGCGGAGCCGTGACAGAGGCCGAAGCGAGAACGGGCGGCAGCAGCAACGCCGCGCCTAAAATCAGCGCTTGTTTGTTCATAAGTATCTCCTGAGCCATCTTACCCAATTCGCACCATCCAAAAATATCCTTGTAAAGTTGCGGGGCGGCGTGGAATAATCCGGGCGTGGCAGTCCAAACACAGCAGCCGAAGAATAAAATGAGTCCCGGTGGCGGCGGGGTGATGGGGTTCTTTGCGAAAGCGGCCCAGCAAAGCGACATCGCAATGGCGGTGGCGCTGATCGGTATGATTGCCATGCTGATTTTGCCGCTGCCGGAAGCGTTTCTGGATTTAGGGCTGGTACTGAATCTGGCCGGGGCCGTGCTGATTTTGCTGACGGCGCTGTATACCACCGAGCCGCTGCAATTTTCGGTGTTCCCGGCGCTGCTTTTGATCACGACGCTGTTCCGACTGGCGCTGGAAGTGTCGGCGATGAAGCTGATTATCGGCACGGGCAGTGCGGGGCAGGTCATCGCGACGTTCGGGCAGGTGGTCATCGGCGGCAATTATGTCGTTGGCATTATCGTCTTTTTGCTGCTGGTCGTGGTGCAGTTTGTGGTCATCACGAGCGGCGCGGGGCGGGTGGCGGAAGTGGCGGCGCGGTTTACGCTGGACGCGATGCCCGGCAAGCAGATGGCGATTGATGCGGACCTGAACGCGGGCGTGATCAATCAAGATCAAGCGCGGGTGCGGCGCAAGGCGGTCGGGCAGGAAGCGGACTTTTACGGCGCGATGGACGGCGCGAACAAGTTTGTCCGGGGCGATGCGATTGCGGCGATTGTGATTATCGTCCTGAATATCATCGGCGGCTTTGCAATGGGCTTGTCCAAAGGCGAAGATGTCCTGAAAGTCCTGCACGACTACACGCTGCTGACAGTCGGCGAAGGGCTGGTCGCCCAGATACCGGCGCTCTTGATTTCCACGGCGGCGGGCCTGATGGTGACGCGGGCGGCGTCGGATACCGCAATGGGCGGCGACATTGCCCGGCAGATTTTCGCGTCTCCCCGTCCGCTGTTTATCGCCGCCGGCTTGGTGTGCCTGTTTATCCCTTTCGGTTTTCCAATCCCCCAAACCATCGTTGTGGCCGGCATTCTCAGCGGCGTCGGCGTCATTTTGGTCAAGAACCAGAAGCAGCTTCTCGCGACCGAAACTTCGGCGGCGTCGGCAACTGCCGCGAAGCCGGCCGCGCCGGCGGCCCCGGAAAGCGTCCTGCCCCTGCTGCATGTGGACGTTTTGGAGCTGAACTTCGGCTACGGCCTGCTGTCCTTAGTCGACCAGACGGCCAGCGGCGATCTCTTGGAGCGCATCATTGTCGTGCGCCAGAAAACGGCGCTTGAGCTGGGCCTGATTATCCCCACCGTGCGGATTCGGGACGACCTGCATCTCAAAGCCAACGACTACGCGGTCAAGCTTAAAGGCGCGACCGTTGCGGCAGGCACGGTGCAGCCAAACTCCATCATGCTGATTGACCCCGGCAGCGTCATCGACCCGATCACCGACGGCATTCCCGCCAAAGAGCCGGCTTTCGGCGTTCCCGCGCTTTGGGTCAGCCGGTCGCACCGGGACCGGGCGGAAATGGCGGGTTACACGGTTGTTGATCCGTCGTCGGTCATCACGACGCATTTGGCGGAAGTGATCAAAGGCCATGCTTCTGAGATTATCACGCGCCAGGACACGCAGGCGCTGGTGGAGCATATCAAGCAGGGCAACTCGGCGGTTGTCGAAGAACTTATCCCCAATTTAATGACCATCGGCGAAGTGCAGAAAGTCTTGCAGCATCTTCTGCGCGAACGAATCTCCATCCGCGACCTGGTCACGATTTTGGAAACGCTGGCCGACCACGCCGGGCGCACCAAAGACGTGGACATGCTGGGCGAATGGGTCCGCAGCGCCCTGGCCCGCTCAATCTGCCGGCAGTATGTGGACGACAGCAGCGGGGCGCTCCAAACGCTGACCATGGACCCGGCTTTGGAGCAGCAGCTCTTGGAAGCCGTGACGCCTGGCTTACCAAACCTTGCGCTGGAGCCGTCGGCATCCCGGCAGCTTATCCAGAACCTCAGCCAGCAAATGGAGCGGATGATCGCGATGGGTTATCAGCAGCCGGTCCTGTTGTGCATGTCCCCGCTGCGCCTGCCCCTGCGGCGCTTGACCGAACGGTCCCTGCCCAATTTAGTCATTCTTTCTTATAACGAAATCGTCCCCAACACCGAAGTCCGCGCCGTCGGCGCGGTTACGGCATAGCGCCAAACAAGGGAGAGCCGACAGGAACGATGGCTTGTGCCGGGGTTGTGGAAAACCCCGGCAAAGAAACATCCTTCGGATGAAGAATTATGCTTTATTCGCGGTTGTCCTTGTCCGAAGGACACCTTCCTGCCGGGGTTTTCCACAACCCC
>CAXTRL010000456.1:1269-2802 GCA_964246575.1 uncultured Armatimonadales bacterium | reverse complement strand
GGAGCCAGGCGCGGCCCAGCGCTTCCGGGCGCTCCCCAAGTGTGGCAAGCCCACGCGCGACGTCTTCCATGTAGCTGTAAGCGTGGGGCAGGTCTATGTTGCCCAGCACCTGCACGGGCTTGCCGGCAAGCGCGGGCGGAAAGACAAGGGAGCCAAGCGCAGAATTAAACACGCGCGGCCCGTAAAAGTCCGCCGCCCGGCCCACTGCGACTTGAACCGTGCCGTCTTGGTGGGCTTGCAGGTATTTGGCATTCGTTTCGACGCGCATTCGGCCTTTACGGGAGGTCGCCCCGTGCGGCGTGTCTTCGGTCATCGGCGCTCCGTGTGTTTCTCCGTAAAGATAAAGCGGGTCGGTGGCGATCAGCTTCGCACCTGCCGAGGCCGCGCCGGCAATGACGCCTGCCTGCTGGCGGGGGACTATCGCCACCTGCTCGGCATATGAGGCAGGGTTGGTGCAGTTGTAGACGACCGCCGCACCCCGGCAGGCTTCTTTGGCGGCGTCCATGTCGGTAATGTCGGCGGCGACAAGCGCGACGCCTGCCGGAACGGTTGCCTTGCCGCTGCGGCTGACGACCCGGACCTGCTTGCCTTGCGCCAGCAGGACATCCGTGAGGGTGAGACCCACCGGGCCGGTTCCAATAACGACGTGCAGCTCGTTTTGTTTGTTTTCGATGGCGTTCATTTGAGTTTCCTTTTCTTATCGCGGTACGAAAATCTAACGAAGTTAGGTAACAGAGAAATAAAAAGCAGGGTCAGCCTGCCTCTTTTTTTGCCGCCCATGCGAACAGCAAATCTTTTGTGGCCCGCACCGCCAGCCGCTCCGCCCGCTCCGGGCCGCCGCCGACGCGGTCCAGCAGCGTGACCGCGACCAGGCCATGCAGCAGCGCCCAAAGCGTTTCCACTGCGCCTTGCGGGTCCGGCAGAACGATTTTATTGGCCTGCGCCCATTCGTCCAGCGCCTGATAAACGACTACGGCGGCTTGGCGTCCCCCGCTCAGCGTTTCTTCCGTCGGCAGCCCGGCGCTGTCGGTGCCGTCCATGACTTGATACAGCTCCGGCTGCTGCTGCGTGAACCGCCAGTAAGCTTTGCCGATTTCTTCCAGCCGCTCGGCGGGATCGGCCGTCTGTTCGGCGGCCCGGCGCATGGCTTCGGTGAGCTGGTCAAAGCCTTCCCGCTGCAAGGCGCTCAGAATGGCGTCTTTGCCGGCGAAATACTCGTAAATGGTCGGCGGGCTGTATTCAATCATGTCGGCGATGCGGCGGATAGTCACTGCCGGCCAGCCTTCCGTGCGTGCGATTTGCCGTGCCGCCGCGAGAATGCCTTCCCGCGTCGCTTCTTTTTGCCGTTCCCGCCGCTCCTTCGCGCCCATTTCCTAATGCCTATCTTTTATCTAACGCTGTTTGGAAATATGATGACATACTAACAGTGGCATTGTCAAGCCTCACGAAAACTTTTTCCAGAATCTTTTTTCTGGTACACTTAGCCATGACTGAGATTGGAATGCTGCACGAAACCATCCGCACTTGCCGCCG
>CAXTRL010000456.1:0-1259 GCA_964246575.1 uncultured Armatimonadales bacterium | reverse complement strand
TGCCGGCCAGCCTTCGGCGCGTGCGATCTGCCGCGCTGCCGTGAGAATGCCTTCTCGCGTCGCTTCTTTTTGCCGTTCCCGCCGCTCTTTCACGCCCACTATCTATCACCTATCTTTTATCTAACGCCGTTCGGATTTATATTGGCACAGACGCGGCGCGGTTGTCAAGCCTTGCGAAAACTTTTCCAAATCTTTTTTCTGGTACACTTTGCCTATGACTGAGATTAGTTCTATAACTGAGATTGAAATGCTGCACGAAACCATCCGCACTTGCCGCCGGTGCGAAGCCGACGGCTTTCCTGTTGCGCCGCCGCCGCTTGCCTGGGGACTGGCCCCCGCACCGTTTCTGCTGGTTGGGCAAGCGCCGGGGCTGTCGGACTGGCGCGGGGACCGGATGTACCTCGGCCCCGCCGCGCGGAAGCTAATCGGCTGGCTTGTCGAAGCCGGGTTTGCGGAAACAGACATCGGCACGAAAGTTTACATGACTGCGCTGACCAAATGCTTTCCCGGACGGCTGCCCGGCAAAAGCACCGACCGTGCGCCGTCACCCAAAGAACGCGCCAACTGCCGCCCGTGGCTGGACGCCCAGTGGAAGCTGGTCCAGCCGCGCGTCGTGCTGCTGTTCGGCAAGATGTCCATTGACACGTTCCTGCCCAAGATGACCCTGGAAGAGTGCATCGGCCAGACGTTTGACATAAACGGCCTGCCCTTCATTCCCCTGCCCCACTCGTCCGGCGCTTCCACCTGGCTCAACGACGCCGGCCACCGCGCGTTACTGGCGCAAGCGATTGAGCGCATCCGCGAAGCGCGGCAAGCCGTCAAGAACGGGGCGTCACTGCCAGGCAGCGGCATTGTCGCGGGCGAAATCAGCGAATGACTTTGGCGGCCTGCCGGTGATATCCGCCACGGTAGACGTGACCCGGTCTTCCGCGCCATTTTGGATGGCTTCGTCCAAACCCGCCAGAAACGCGGCATACGAAGCCGGCATCCCAAAGCCCGTGAAGCGCTCTTGAAGCTGCCGGGCGCTGATGCTGAGGTGACGCACGGGCCTATGCGCGGCTTCAGAAATCAGCGCGGCGGCATCGGCGTAGCTGAGTGCCTGCGGGCCGGTGATGATGTATGCCCGGTTGTGCGGCTTGGTATCGGTCAAGGCACGAAATGCGACTGCGGCGATGTCGCCGACGTCTACAAAGCCCACCCGGCCGTCGCCGGTCGCCGTGACGATCTCGCCGTCCGTTTTGATCGCCGGGCCGAGGGCG
>CAXTRL010000455.1:900-2804 GCA_964246575.1 uncultured Armatimonadales bacterium | reverse complement strand
CGCCCGACTTCCCCCGCCAGCGCGTCCGACGTCAGCGGCCCAGTTGCAATGATGTGAACGCAGTTCTCGTCAATGGTCGTCATTTCGGCCCGCTCCAGCGTGATGTTCGGGTGGCTTTGGAGCTTGCCGGTGATGCAGGCGGCAAACAACTCCCGGTCCACGGCAAGCGCCTCGCCGGCAGGAACGCAGGACGCATCCCCGGCGGCGACAATGAGCGAATCCAGACGCCGCATTTCTTCTTTCAGCAGCCCAGCCCCATTAGTCAGCAGATTGGACTTCAAAGAATTAGAGCAGACCAACTCGGCCAGCTTGTCCCCGACATGCACCGGCGTCGGCTTGACCCCGCGCATTTCTATCAAGCGCACCTTCACGCCCGCGTTCGCCGCCTGCCAGGCGGCTTCACTGCCGGCCAGCCCGCCGCCGATAATCGTAATTTCGTCCGTCATAGTGTTTCTTTCAATCCAATGGCCCGAAACGACCCGCTGTCAATCGGCTTGCCCGCGAGAACGCATTCGGTGCAGTAAACAGCCACGCGCTTTCGCCAAAGCCAGCGCTGCACTTGGGGGCTTTGCTGGTCGTCGGGTTTTTCGTAACTCAGCGCCCAAATCGCTTTAAGCATTAAAAAATCGTCAAAGTAAATTGACAAAGCCGGCAAACCCTGCGCCGCGAAAAGGGCGTCGGCTTGGGCGAGAAACGCTGCGACCTGCTGGTGATGGAAGTCCCAAAGGCGCATTGTCCCGGTACCGTCGGCTTGTGGGAAGTCCCAAAGGCGCTGAAAGGCAATCGCTGTGACCGCATCCAGCCCGGCAGGGGCAACAAACCGCACCTCAAAATCAATCACGCCACCCGGCAGGATATTGAAAGGCGACAAATCGCCGTGTGTCCAAACCAGCGGCAGCTCCTGCAACCGCTCCTCGGCTTTTGCGAAAGCTTGCTCAAGTAAGTCTGCAACATCAGGGTTTTGGCTTGATACGTTCTCAATCTGAATGCCGCTCCGCAGCTCCGACGGCACGGACTGACGGCAGGACGGGTTGATTTGAGCGGCAAGAAACCGAAGATTAATTTCACAAAACGCATCAAAGGTCTGGTCACTGATGCTGCCGGTCGCTGCGTATTCGCGATGGAGCAAGTCCCCAAATGTCTCGGTGCCGACGGACTTCTCTATGAAGTAGCCCAAGCCGTCAGTAAGCTGTCCGATTTTGGTCACCTCCGGCACAGGAAAACCGTTCTGCCAGGCCATGCTGCCGAACGCCGCCTCACTGCGGATTGTGGATACTTCCCCAGTTCTTAGATAAAGGCTGCCGTCGGAAGAACAATAAACATTTCCGCCGTGGGCAATCGCTCCGCGTTCTTTGACGAAAATCCAATTTTCAAGATGAGGGGGAGACGGTTGAGTGACTTGGTTCACCATGCGCTCTTACAGCTCATATTCATCTACCGGCGAGAAGTAAATCACCGTGCAAATGTCTTCGTCAGTCACGTCTCGGCCGTAAATGCGGCCCAGCAGCGGCATCACTTCTTCTTTGGTGCGGAACTCCGGGTTCTCGCGCTGGACGTCACGCGGCGACAGCTCGCCGCAGGGCTTGACTTCCACGGCATCTAGGATGGCGCTGTAGATTTTCTTGCGCCGGGCGAAGCGCTGCCCCACCGTCACCCAGACAATCTGCCCGGTCTGGTACTTGTCGCTCTTGTCGCCCAGGCGGATCGTTGCCGACTTGCGACCTTTTTTAAGTGCGTCTCCGTAGAGATCGCTGTAGAAATTCAGCGCTAACATGAACGTATAATCATCTCCCAATATGCGAGGGAATGCATTCCTCTCGCTGAATATAATTGTCCTGCGGACACAAGACCTGCGGACACAAGACCTGCGGACACAAGACCTGCGGACACAAGACCTGCGGACA
>CAXTRL010000455.1:0-800 GCA_964246575.1 uncultured Armatimonadales bacterium | reverse complement strand
CAAGAGCAGTATCGCCGCATATTAAGCGGCAGGCTGCTTGGCTTCGACCTTCAGGTAAATCTCAGCAGGGGCCTCGGTGAAATACTTGAAGAGAGCTGGGCAAAGCCAACCTTCCATGTCTAGCTCCGCCGACCGATAGACGTTGCCGCTCAATTCCGGGCGCACCCACTCCAACTTATGCTGATAGCTGGGGAAGGCCGACGCGGAGAATACCATCCGAAACCCTGTGTCGGCATCGGGAAGACCACCAATCATCGCGTCAATCATCGTGTCAGCGCCCTCGACAAATGGTTCTTTGATCAAGCCGACTTGCGGATCGTCAAAAACCCACATCCCTTCATATTTGTATGGCGCGATTACCGATAAAGAGTTCATGTCTGCTCCTTCGTCCGAAGGACGACCATCATTAGCGAGAGGAGTTCACTCCCTCGCTTCCTGCTTAATTCATACCGCCGCCAGTTCGCGCTCGGCTTCCGGGGCGTCGGCGTCCCCATATTCCGCGCCTTCGGCAGTTTCGTTGACTTTGGCCGGCAGCGCTTCTTTGTAGTCGCAGTCTGCGCTTGTACACTTGATGCCGACTACACGCCCGCCGCGCATGGTGTTCTCCATCAAGGGCTGTTTGCATTTCGGACACTCACGCCCAATCGGCTTGCCCCAGGCGACAAAGTCGCACTTGGGATAATTGCCGCAGCCAAAGAACGTCGCGCCTTTTTTGGAGCGCTTTTGCACCACTTCGCCGCCGCACTTGGGGCAGGGGACGTCAATTTTCGCCGACGCCGGCTGCTTGGTTGTCTTGCATT